>DASRNZ010000203.1:0-7905 GCA_035647155.1 Thiopseudomonas sp. | reverse complement strand
TACCACGGACACTTTAAGTGCAATCTTAAGCAGATTGAAGATTACCCGAACCTAGCTGGTTATATGCGCGAACTCTACCAATGGCCGGGTGTGGCGGAAACGGTCAATATGGCCCATATCAAAGAGCATTATTACCGCAGTCACGACACCATCAACCCAACCGGTGTCGTGCCCGCAGGGCCGGTGTTAGATTTTGATCGTCCACACGGACGCAAACACCTTAATTAGAAAAATAGCAGCATAATTAATTTTATTGTTGAAGAGGAAACACAATGACAAAAGTATTAGTTTTATATCACTCCATGTACGGCCATATCGAAACCATGGCCAACGCCGTAGCCGAAGGCGCCCGTGGCGTAGCTGGAGTTGAGGTCACGGTTAAGCGTGTTCCAGAAACCATGGATGCGGAAATTTTTAAAAATGCCGGTGGTAAAACCGATCAAGCAGCAGAAGTGGCAACACCAGCAGAGCTGGCTGATTACGATGCCATTATCGTGGGTACGCCAACCCGCTTCGGTAGTATGAGCGGACAAATGCGCAACTTCTTTGACCAGACCGGTGGTCTGTGGGCGAAAGGTGCGTTGGCCGGTAAAGTGGCCAGTGTCTTTACTTCAACCGGTACCGGTGGTGGCCAAGAAATGACCATCACCTCAACCTGGACCACATTGGCCCATCACGGCATGATCATTGTGCCAATCGGTTACACCACACCAGAGCTGTTTGATATTTCTCAGGTTAGTGGCGGCACACCCTATGGCGCGTCGACTTATGCCGGCGGTGATGGTTCGCGCCAACCGGATGCTCGTGAGCTCACCATTGCCCGTCATCAGGGTGCTCATGTGGCGCAAATCGCCGCTAAGCTTAACAAGTAATGATCTCTGCCCCTTTACTGCAATGATCTATATCGACAGAGTCTGGTTGCCAGCATAACCTCTGAGTATGCAGGCTTGGCCAGACACTGTATTGGCGCGTATGGCCCAGATCTTTGCCTCAGCTCGACCATCTATTATCTCATTGAAGTATCCATTTGAATTAGACCAGAACAGTAACTTTTGCTCATGTTTAACTTCTTATGGTTGGTTATCTTTTACCATAAGAAGTTTTGGTGTTAGTCAGATCTAATCAGTACAACAAGTCGATGAACCGCTCATTGCGGGTGGTTTCTACAATACATCCTAAGGCTCCGAATGGGTCTTTTTTTGCTCCGGCAAGGACAGTTATCTAAGCGTTATAAGACATTATTCTTTCACTATAAATAATCAGGGGTTATCCATGTGGGATAAAGAATACGACACTGAAGAGTATGTGTATGGAAAATTACCTAATGATTTTCTAAGAAGTAATTATCCATTGATACCAAAAGGCAAAGTTTTATTACTTGCAGAAGGTGAAGGAAGAAATGCAGTATTTCTTGCTAAATTAGGGTATTGCGTAACTGCTGTAGATATATCGAGTGTAGGTTTAAAAAAAGCAGAACAACTCGCCAAAGAAAACCATGTAAGCATTGAAACTATTTGTGCCGATTTAAAAGATTTCGATCTTGGTGAAAATAAATGGGATGGTATTGTTTCTATTTTTTGCCACTTACCATTAGAACTGAGGCAAGATCTATATAAGCGAATTGAGCGAGCAATTAAACCTTCAGGTGTTTTATTGCTAGAGGGGTATAGGCCTGAACAGCTCAACTATAAAACGGGTGGTCCTCCAGTAGCTTCTATGATGATTGCAAAAGAAACGTTGCTAGAAGAGTTGCCTAATTTTGCATTTAGTCATTTAGAAGCTCTTGAGCGAGAAGTAAATGAGGGAGTCAAGCACCATGGTCTTGGCGCTGTAATTCAAGCAGTTGGCTCACTGAAATAGCCTTATAACAAGGCATTTAAACTGAAATAAAACGATTGGCTAGGTTCCGCTTCGCTTCACATTATGGCCAACTATTTTAGTGCGCTTAATGCGCTGTTAAGAGTACTTATGAACTATAACAATCGAATATTTTGTGGGGGGATTACCATAGGAAATTACTAACAGTCTGCACTACAGTAGAATACCTATACCTCCACCGTTTAGCGGAGTCCATAATGCTATTAATAAGCGACCCGACACTCTTTCAACAACAGGCCTGTATTGGTGGGCAATGGTGTGCTGCTGATTCTGCGCAGACCATCGCCGTGACCAACCCAGCCAACAGTGAGCTCTTAGGCTCTGTACCCAATATGGGCGCAGCAGAAACCCAGCGGGCCATTGCCGCAGCGCATGCAGCACTCCCCGACTGGCGCAGTAAAACCGCAGCTCAGCGTGGGCAGATTATGCGTCACTGGTTTGAGCTGATCATGCAATATCAAGATGATTTAGCACTGCTGATGACCCTTGAGCAAGGCAAACCCTTGGCCGAGGCGCGCGGGGAAATTGCTTACGCGGCATCCTTTATCGAATGGTTCGCCGAAGAAGGTAAACGCGCTTATGGCGATACCATTCCAAGCCCCTCTAGCAGCTCACGCTTAATGGTGATTAAACAACCCATTGGTGTCTGTGCAGCAATTACTCCGTGGAATTTCCCCGCGGCGATGATTACCCGCAAAGCCGGTGCAGCTTTAGCGGCCGGTTGTACCATGGTGATTAAACCGGCATCAGCCACGCCCTTTAGCGCACTGGCGTTAATGGTTTTAGCTCAGCGAGCGGGTGTTCCTGATGGGGTGTTATCGGTAGTGACCGGTAGCGCCAGCGCGATTGGTGGCGAACTGACAAGCAATCCATTGGTGCGTAAGTTGTCATTTACCGGCTCGACTGATGTCGGGCGTACCTTGCTGCGTCAATGTGCCGAGGATATTAAAAAGGTCTCTTTAGAGTTGGGCGGTAATGCCCCCTTTATTGTCTTTGCCGATGCAGATATCGAAGCTGCCGTTAACGGTGCTATTGCAGCGAAGTTTCGTAATGCCGGGCAAACCTGCGTCTGCGTCAATCGTTTTTATATACAGGATGAAGTCTACGATGAGTTTGCCGAGCGCTTAACAACAGCGGTACAGCAATTGCATCTGGGCGATGGCCGCAGTGCAGGCGTGACGATTGGGCCATTGATTGATCAGGCTGCCGTGGATAAAACTCAAGCACATATCGCTGATGCAGTGCACTTAGGTGCAACCTTAAAAAGTGGCGGTCAGGTCACAGAAGGCACTTTTATTGAGCCTGCGGTACTCACGAATGTGCCACACAACGCACTATTAGCGCGTGAAGAAACCTTTGGTCCAGTGGCTGCACTGATGCGTTTTAGCGATGAGCAAGAAGCTATAAGGCTGGCCAATGATACGGAATTTGGTTTGGCGGCGTATTTTTATAGCCGTGATATTGGTCGCTGCTTCCGTGTCTCTGAAGCTTTGGAATACGGCATGGTGGGTGTCAATACGGGGTTGATGTCTAATGAAGTCGCGCCCTTTGGTGGTGTTAAATCATCGGGACTGGGCCGCGAAGGTTCTAAATACGGGCTGGATGAGTATTTAGAAATGAAATATATCAACTTCGGCGGTGTCAGTTAGGCCAATTAATATGAGGCAGGTTTGTTATGCAAACCTGCCTCAAACACTGAGCCAGTTATTACAGGCTAAGCTCTAAAGCTGTACGACAATGCTCAGGAGTAATATCTTGATACTCTCCCAGAGCATCCATACCGTGTATTTGTAGTTGTGCTAAGACTGGCTCAATGCAGTCTGCACCTAATTGGTAATCGCTTAAACGGGTACGCACACCAACCGCTTCAAAAAACTCACGGGTTTTGGCAATCGCGGCATCAATGCGCTGCTCATCATCACCTTCAGTGATACCCCAAACGCGTTCAGCATATTGCAGCAGTTTTGCGTGTTTTTCTTTACGGCGTAATTGCATCATACTGGGCAAAATAATCGCCAAGGTTTGTGCATGATCTAAACCATATTGCGCAGTCAGCTCATGACCCAGCAAATGCGTGGACCAGTCTTGAGGAACGCCAGCACCAATAATACCATTTAACGCCAAAGTCGCGACCCACATGAGGTTGGCACGTACTTCATAATTATCGGTTTCTTTAACGGCTGTTTCACCAATCTCAATCAGCGTTTGCAGTAAACCCTCGGCAAAACGGTCTTGCACCATGCCACCGACGGGGTAGGTTAAATACTGCTCCATAATATGTACATAGGCATCAACGATACCATTAGCCACTTGGCGCGTAGGTAAGGTATAGGTTTTCGTTGGGTCGAGAATAGAAAACTGTGGAAACAGGAATTTACTGTGAAACGGCAGTTTAGTTTTAGTTGAAAGCCGTGTGACCACACCCGCATTGTTCATTTCCGAGCCTGTAGCAGGCAACGTTAATACAGTACCTATGGGTAGCGCTTTGGTAATATTGCGGCCACCTTGCTGTAAAATCTCCCAAGTATCACCCTCAAATAGTGCAGCAGCAGCGACAAACTTAGTGCCATCAATCACCGAACCACCGCCGACGGCTAATAAGAAATCAATCTTGTCCGCACGTACGATATCCACGGCTTTACTCAGCGTTTCATAGCTTGGGTTGGGCTCAATACCACCAAATAGCTGCACATGACGTGCGCCTAAGGCACTTTTCACTTCAGCTAATGTGCCGTGACGCTCGGCACTGCCACCTCCATAAAGCACCAATACGCGGGCATCCTCAGCAATATTTCTGGCTAACTCAGGCATGCGCCCTTCACCAAAAATAATACGCGTTGGGTTATAAACATTAAATTTTTTCATTAATACGACCCTCTCTTAGAATGGCGCTACCTTGCCACACTCATCACTTAAGTAAAACACAACAGTAGAACCTAGCAGGCCGCTGACTGCACAAGTAGCCTACAGATAATATTCAAACTCATTGGCGACTGAGCCTGTTTAAACTCGTGCAATGCAATTTCAACGCAGGCAAGCGAGTTTTACACTAACAACGGCAAGACCTGCCCAGCAGCACCAACCAAACTCAACTCACGCGCATGTCGGCAGGTTACGGGCTCAGGATTAATATGCACCACCCAAGCACTACTGCGTAAGGCCAGTGAAGGGATTTGTGCAGCAGGGTGCACAATGCCTGATGTACCCACCGAAAGCAGCACATCGCAATGCTCGGCGGCATCAAAGGCGGCTTCCATCTCAGCCTGCGGTAAGGCCTCACCAAACCAGACCACTCCTGGGCGAATCATGCCCTGGCAATAACTACAGATCGGCGGAGGTAATGCTTGCTCATGACTCATCTGTGGCGGACTGGTTAAGGCATACGGCTGTGCGCAATTAAAACAACGTGGGCTAAAAATACTGCCATGCAGATGCAACACATCATGACTGCCCGCGCGTTCATGTAAGTCATCCACATTCTGGGTAATCACCGTCAATTTGGGCACACATTGCGCTAACTTAGCAATGGCATGGTGTGCAGGATTGGGCTGCGCTTTAAGCAATAACTGTCGTCGCCACTCATACCAGCCCCACACCAATGCGGGGTCCGCTACAAAAGCCTCAGGCGTAGCCAACTGCATGGGATCAAAGCGTTCCCACAAACCGGTTAACGCATCACGAAAGGTACTGACACCACTTTCAGCAGACACCCCAGCGCCAGTAAATACAACCACATGCTGCGCATCACGCAAGGCTGCACTTAACTCATTAGGAATATGCAGTTCTTTATTAGACATTATTATTTCTCCATATCAGCCATATTGACTCAAGCGCTGAAAGATAAGCAGCACTAAAGACACCGTACATATCTCAACCCTAGAGCCCGACAAAATCTGCCGCCCACCATAGCCTTATCCGTTGATAAGCTTCAAACTAACCGCTCATCATATTGACTTTAATTAAATGAACGCCTCCTTGCAGCGTCCATATCATATAGGCGACAACGTGCTAAACATCTCCACTTACCGTAGCGCACTGCTCATACTCATGAGCTTAATCATCTTAAGCGGTTGCGCTGGAGTCAAAACGGTCTCGGTCAGTACCAATGATTATATGTCACAACGCCGTGGTGATATTTTAACCACCGGTGAAATAAGCTCAGCGGTCGGTGTCGCCCTGCAAGTGGTCGGTATTAATGAAAAGCAATGCCGCACCACACCACACCTCTGCCGCAGCAGTTTGGCCAATAATATTGGTCTGGATGATGAGCAGCGCATGTCTGCCCTGGCCGAACTGTGGTTACAAGAAGCCTTGACTATGGATAAGAAAATCAATGAGGGCATCCTTGCTGAAGATGTGCTCAATGCCTACTTAGAAACTGCGCGACATGCTTACGCCTATTTATTTTTAACACCGCGCTCACCCAGTCAGCGCGCGCTGGAAGATCGGCAAACGCAAGTGCGTGACTACTATAACTTTGCCGTACAACAAATGGTGGCGCGCACTTTTAATCATCACCAGCAGCACTTGCTCGATAGCATTGATAAACAAGGCAAGTTCAGCGTGACATCCAAACAATGGCAGATTAGTGGGCAACTCAATGAAGTACGCTTAGCTGACGGTCAACAAATTCCTGAAAAACTGATCCCAGCCTCCTCCTTAACCTTTAAAGGACTGCGTAATCAATACCGCCGTGATGGTGTTGGTGCTGAATTAGTGGCGGTCACAGCCAAACGCGTGGTAAATAAAAATAGCCGCGAGGACGCATTTAGTGAAACACCCTTTCCAGCGGTCACAGCTGTATTACGCTTCCCCGGTGACACCTTAGAGGAAGTACTCGACACTAAGAATGTAGAACTGCTTGGCTTTGACCCTTATCGACGCAATAGCGTGAATTTAGCTGGAGTACAGGTACCTTTAGCTGCAAACTTCACTTCAGGCTACGGTTTATGGTTAGCGCGTTCAGGCTTTGCCAAGCAATCATTACTGACCTTAGTCGGCCGTGGCGAGGTATTAGAACAGCCCCGTGTGTATTTAATGCAACCCTATGACCCCAATCGCCGCGTAATTATTATGTTGCACGGTTTAGCCAGCAGCCCAGAAGCTTGGATTAATGTGGCCAATGAAGTGTTGGGTGATGAAACGCTGCGCAAAAACTATCAAATCTGGCAGGTGTATTACCCAACCAATGCGCCCTTAACCTTTAACCAGCATGCGATTCGCCAAGCCATTCAAGAAACCCTGCAGGCCTTTGACTCCAATGGTAATAATCGAGCCTCTAAGGATGTGGTGTTGATTGGCCACAGTATGGGCGGTGTTTTAGCACGCCTATTGATTTCCGAATCAGGTGATGCTTTTTGGAAGCCTCTGGTGAAATTATATGGCCTAGAAGGTGATCGTAAAGAAAAAGCCCGCAAAAAACTGAAAGACTATGTGTGGTTTAAGCCTATGCCACAAGCCAGCCGCGCTGTGTTTATTGCTGCGCCACATCGCGGTACGCCCTTTGCAGAAAACCGCTTTTCGCGTTGGGCGGCGGGGGTGATTAAGCTGCCAGTGTCCATGCTCGGGCGTATGACTGAAATCGCACAACTGCTGGTCGATCCCAGCTCAGCCAGTGGCGCTCCGCTCACACGTCCGCTGAACAGTATTTCTAACCTCAGCGATCAAGACCCTTTTGTGCGCTTAGCTGCAAATTTACCCATCTCCAACTATGTGCCTTACCACTCCATTATTGGTAATGACACGCCAGATCTCAGCCTTGAGCAATCCAGTGACGGCGTTGTACCTTACAAAAGCTCGCATTTAGCTGGAGCACAATCAGAAAAAGTGATTCGTTCATGGCACAGTGTGCAGGAAACCCCTGAGGCTATTGTCGAAGTACGACGTATTTTGCATACCCATTTACACAACACCGATGGATTCTCTTATGTCGACTAAAATGCGCTCTGCCTTACAGGTCAGCCTAAATCTACTGTTGTCACTGATGATTGCTATTGCTGCTCTCTGGGGTGGCTTAGCACTGTATTA
>DASRNZ010000202.1:0-5183 GCA_035647155.1 Thiopseudomonas sp. | reverse complement strand
CATGATTTGTCAATACTTAACACAATAGGCGTTGCGTTAAGTATTGCTTTCTGATCAAGTGGTGAGATGGATTTCTTTATTATTTAGCAGGGCTGGTGACTTTAACCGCAGGTGTTGCTTGCAAAGTGCCTTCAGCCGCCAGTAATTGTTTCTGTTTGACGTCGTAGCGCATTAAAAAGCTAACAGGGCGGCTCTGCGCATCTTTTTTGACAGTCAGTTCAAGTAAGTCACCCTTAAGTAAGGCGCTTTTGAGTTGTACTTCTTGGTCGTTAATCCATGCTTTACCAGTGATGTTTTGGTATTTCTGCTTCAGCTCAACGCGGTATGTTTGACCACTGTATGTTTGCCACTGCCAAGTGCCAGCCACTTTAGCGGGGACAATCCATTTATAGAGATTAATGCTGCCGCAGGCTTCGCGCTGATCCGCTTTCCAGTCGCCCATATCAAAGGCATGCGAGACAATGCGTGTGCCAGGGCGCAGTTCATCCAGCAGTCGCGGTCTGAGCTGTACGTTCACTAAGTCAAGTAAATATAGAGTCACAACTGTGGCGTCACTAAAGTCAGCCTCAAGTAAATCGCCTTCAAAAAAGTTGACTAAATATTCAACACCCGTATGGCTTGCGTATTCAATAGCTTCAGTGATGCGCATCGGGTCCATATCAATGCCAACGCCATGAGTGTTGCGCTCTAAAGCCGCTGCCACAACAATGCGTCCATCACCGCAGCCTAAATCATAGAGGATGTCTTGGCTGGTCACTTGTGCTAAATC
Organism: Thiopseudomonas sp.; assembly: GCA_035647155.1. Lineage (GTDB taxonomy): Bacteria > Pseudomonadota > Gammaproteobacteria > Pseudomonadales > Pseudomonadaceae > Denitrificimonas. The sequence continues at coordinate 4,414 of DASRNZ010000202.1, read as the reverse complement.
GAGCATGGCCTGCACAATTTTTTCATCGGTGGGTACATAAGGCACGTCTAAAATAATATCGGCTTCATCGTTAAAATCATCGCTAAAGTTGAGGCCTCTACAGTCGGGATCAAACAAGGAGTAATCATCAGAGTTGTAGTCTAAATCCCTCAGCTCATCGATTAACTCGTCATCATCATTAAACGCTAAATCTTTATACAAGGCAGGCACCTCAAAGTGAAAAGGTTATGGGATCTGAGCAAATGCTACAGTTGTATTTTACAATGGGGTCGTAGTCTAGCGAAATGATGCTGTCAGTGCTGCTTTCTAATCTTGTGCGCAATATATGGCTCGCATTTTAAAAGATCAATACTTGGGGGAACTGATGGTGGATTTGCCTGACTAATGTTTATTGTTTCTTTTGAGTGCACACATTATGCTGTCCAGCCTACCTTTTAAACGACTGATGCCGCGTACTAAAAAGCAGCTATTCGCTGCGGTGCTTGCCACTGCAGCTACTGCAGCTGCAGTTGTCTTGACGAGCCAGCTATTGGCTGACCCCAAGCCTGTTGATTTGTCAGAAAACCCTTTTGCATTAACGACTAACCTACTGGCTGAATGGCAGGACGGTGATCTGATTGTGCTGGTGCGTCACTTAGAGCGTTGCAGTCGTGTGGATGCAGCTTGTTTAGGTGAGCCAACAGGAATTACCCAGCGCTCAACCGCAGCGGGGCTGGAGTTGCGTGAACAGTTCTTAGGTTTAGGTCTTGCGGCCACTGATATTTATAGCAGTCCTTTGGTGCGTACCAGTCAAACCCGCAGTTTGTTGTTTCCTGAGTCGACGGCCAATGAGGATTTTCTATATCAATGCAAAGAAAATTTTGTACAGGATGCACTGGCTAAGAAAGTGCCTGGCCGTAACCTTGTTTTAGTCACACACAGCAGCTGCATGGATGAGGCCAATGAAAGCTTAAACTATGCCGAAGTGGATTATGAGTACGGCGCATCGGTTTTTATTAATGTGGAAAGTCCCACTGAACAGCAGATTTTAGGTTTTATAGATGCTGATGATTGGTCAAGAACACTCAATCCTAGTTCATAATCTCTGATCGCCTCAAGTATTCAGGCACAGGCACAGGCAGTGCTGTTGCCATGCATTCTAGATCAGGTCTGGTCGGTCGTTGTTGTGGCATCCATGCGGATAAGCTTAGATGCCTTAATCTGCCTCTAACGTGTTAACGCATTTTGTATTGGGTGGAGCAGTAACCGCGACTGATATCCGGGTGACGCAGTTGTAGATGCTTGGTTTTGCGACCACTGACTCGTGTACGCCATAAGCAAAAGGATGATGCTTTAAGCTCGCGGCGCATCAGTTCAATCAGTGCGCTTTCATTTAAGCCGTACAAGTGCTCGATGGCTTCAAAGGGTGTGCGGTCTTCCCACGCCATTTCTATAATGCGCGATAGGTTGGCGGTATCAAACTGATTCATTGTGCTGACTCTTCTAAGGTTGGCGGATGAATAAAGCGGTCGCCCATTAAACCAGCGTCGATGTGACCGACTTTGACATAAATCAGCGCGCCTTGTTCTAAGGTAAAAGGGGCGTGAGCGCTGTATCTTGGGTTTCTTAACCAGCTTCCCGTCGGATATTGGCCGTGCTCATCACAGAACATCCCTTCAAGCACTAAGATCTCTTCACCACCGGCATGGATATGACGGTCAAATTGCGTATGTGCGCTATAACCGCTACCCGGTGCATAGCGCACAATACTGGTAGCGCGAGCGACTTCATTGCCAGCGCGCTCAAGTATCATACGGCTCACTCCCGCTAGGGGTGAGTCGATAAATTGATATTGATTAGGCTGGATGACCACAGGCTGACTGAAGTCGCTGTTGAATTGCATGCTATGACAACCTTACATAAAGTGATTGAAGCACAACTTATTGCCATCAAGGTCTTTGACATAAGCGCCGTAGAATACGTTAGGTACACGCTCGCCTGGAGCGCCATCACAGCTTGCACCTAGGGCAATGGCTTTATTGTACATAGCGTCAACGCCTTCTTTGCTGCCGGGTGCAAAAGATACCATGACACCGTTACCTGGCTGTGGGGCTTCTTTATTGAAGGGTATGCAAACGGCTAGCATGGGTTGTTCCATACTTTTACCAATAAAGCTGATGCGATCCATATCAATTAGGGTTTTTGCACCCTGATCGGCCAGTAGTTGGCTATAGAAGGTTTTTGCGGCGGTTAAATCACTCACACCTAAAGTTACGTAACTGATCATGTTTTTAATACCTGATAAAATAAGTAGATGAAGCTGTGGCACTTTACCTGCAATCGTGTCTTTTGGCGCGTTATTGTTATGCTAAACTCCACATTTTAAGTGGCAGTGTGAAAATTACCAAGGATTTTAAAGAAGGTGTTTATGAGAAAAATTATTGCAGCTATTTTTAGTGTTTTTATATTGATGTCAGGTCATGCGCTCGCTAATGCTATTGATGTTAATACGATCAGCAATAAAGCGAAGCAAGGCGATGCTGAGTATCAGGCAGTTTTAGGTCGCTTGTATTATAAAGGCGAAGGCGTGCAGAAGGACGCTAAATTAGCCGAGAAGTGGATGACTAAAGCGGCTAAACAAGGTCTTTCTGAAGCTCAATACAGCTTAGGCTGGATGTACGAGAAAGGTGATCTAGTCAAAAAAAATCAGCGTAAAGCCGTACAGTGGTATACCAAAGCGGCTGAACAAGGTCATGCTCAAGGGCAAGCAGCTTTAGGCGGTATGTATTACGGCGGCCGTGGTGTGTCGGCAAATCCGAGCAAAGCACAGCAGTGGTTAACCAAAGCAGCTGAGCAAGGTCATGTTGATGCTCAATACAGTTTGGCGTGGATGTATTACCAAGGCGACAAGATAAGTAAAAACCGCGCCCGTGCTGCACAGTGGTTTGAGCAAGCGGCTCAACGTGGTCATGCCAAAGCCCAATACAGCTTAGGCTGGATGACGCACGAGGGTGATGCTGTGCCTAAGAACGACCTGCTTGCAGCGCAATTGTTTGATAGTGCTGCGCAATTGGGTGATATGGATGCACAGCTGGCACTCGGGGCGATGTTTTATAAAGGTGACGCCATCCAGCAGGATTTTACTGCCGCTAAACATTGGTTTGAACAGGCTGCTCAGCAAGGCAGTGCTAAAGCGCAAGCGCTATTGGGCGCTATGTATGAGTCGGGCCAAGGTGTTGCCAAAAGTAATACCACCGCTAGACAGTGGTATGCAAAATCATGCAATAGCGCTGAAAAAATCGCCTGTGATGATTACAAAAGGTTAGGTGGCCAATAAGCACCCAGCGTGTTTCAGTTCTAAAACTTTAAAACCAGCCTTGTGCTGGTTTTTTTATTAATGAGAGGTTGTTTAAGCGCACATTTGTAGGGCAGTGGGCTAAGCTGAGTGGGTGCAAGCGTATTGAAAAAATTTAGCATAAGCGAGATACCTATGGTTTTTTTACCCCTTTATCGCACGGTTGCTCAGGATTTATCTGAAGGCGGCTTACCTGATTTTTTTGCTGCAGCTACTGTGCCGCAACTGGCGGCGGTGTTATGTATTCAAAGCGCACCAAAATTGGCGGATGGGCAGGCCGCGCAGGCGTCGATTGAACGGCAATTAGCGCAGATGATCAGTGCGGGGCAGCAAGCGAATACACTGGCGCCTTTGGCTTTTCAGAATCTTGTCTATGAGCGCTTTTCTGCGAGTCAGTTTGCAGCTGGATTATCATACTTAGCAAAAATTAAAGTCAGCTTGCTCGATGATGAACACCCAGTAGAGGAGTCGCGCTATTTAGACAGTGAAGGTCAGTGGCTGTATACCTTTAGCGCTGAGTATCAAGCTGAAATTAAACCCTTGCAGCCAGTGTACTTTGCTGAGTATCAAGCTGAGCTATCAGTGACTGATCCGCAGAACAGAATGCTGCGTGAGTTTTTAGCAGCTCCCGATGAGTCCTTTAATGTGCAAGGTTATGCAGGGTCAGGCAAAACCCATTTAATCAGCCGCTTTGCACAGTTGCTGACGCCTGAACGCACATTGTTGCTGGCGCAAACCTATGGGCAGCTGCAGGCGCTGAAAATTCGAGCTGGCCAACACTTTCCGGCGATGACCTTTGCTCAGGCTGCAGGGCAGGTGCTGGACAGTAATTTGTTGGCCAATAGCTGGCGCTTAAAAGACAAAACCCGTATGCAGCAGACTTGGCAGGTGTCGCACACTCAGGTTGCGCAGTGGTTGAATATTCCAGCGATTGCACATTTATCGCCGGCCGAAGTCGCCAGTGTTTGTGCGAGAAGCGTGGCCAGCTATTGCAATACCACAGCGCAAGAGCTTGATTTTATCCATTTCCCAATCGCCATTGCCGGCCACTTAAGTGTGGTGGATAAAGCGGTGTTATTG
>DASRNZ010000201.1:0-7188 GCA_035647155.1 Thiopseudomonas sp. | reverse complement strand
GCTATGTTTATTCTAGATACGGTAGATCCGATTGATAGTCTACGAATGTCAAATTTGGACTTTTCTGTAGCTAAAATTAGCGACAGAAAAACTGGATCAACTTTTGATTGAATCGGGCGTAATAAAACCATGCGTTGCCCCATACAAACTTTCGTATTTTTGGGGACTAAACAGCTCTCACCCGCAGGAGCTTCACGAGTAAACAATACATCTCCATACACAGGCACTCCACGTTGCGTCCACTCTTCAAAACCTTCTTGTGTTGTGTATTTCATATCTTTTTCTACTAACCGTCCGTTTCGGACATTGCTGGTGCGTACAACGAGATATTCTGAATGCTCAACATAAGGTGCTGTTTTGTGCTCACAATCAATAACTTTACAAAGATCAGCAATTGGTTTTGCTTCAATAGAACTGTATGCCATAACCATTCTCCTTCAAGTACGTTTCCATCTCTGCCTCTATTCCCAATGCCCACCAGTAGGGTTTAAAGCTTTGCACGCTGCTTTGTGCAAGTAGCTCGATAAAGGCTTGGTAGTCATCTGTGCAATGCGCGTGGTCGAGCGCTTCGTAGTAGGCGAGGCGTTGCTCTACTTGAATAAGTGTCGCTGGGAAGCCGGCTTTCATCAGTTCTAGATTCATTAATAAGCGCGCGGTGCGACCATTTCCGTCAACAAAGGGATGAATCTTCACAAACTCACCATGCACACGAGCGGCGCGTTCAATCGGGTGTAGCCTATGTGCTTCGTGCTGATACCAGTTGATAAAGTCCTGCATCTGCTGTGGTACTTGCAGGGCTTGCGGTGGCGTGTGTGTTGCGCCGGAAATCAGTACGTTAATCGTGCGATAGGTGCCAGCGTTATCGGCGTCAATGTTTTTTAACACCAGTTGATGCAAGGCTTTAATCTGCCATTCACTGAGCGGTTCGTTTTGGCTGACTAGATCTTCCACCATCAAAATCGCTTCACGGTGGTTAATGACTTCAAAGTGCTCGCGCAAGGTTTTACCACCAATGGTGATGCCTTCTAGCGCGACTTTGGTTTCTTTCAGTGTGAGCGTATTACCTTCAATAGCGTTGCTGTGGTAGGTCCATTGCAGCACCAGCGATTCGTGCAGATTACTAACAACGGCAGGCGGTAAAGGCCGAAATGAATCGAGTTTAGTTTTGAGCTGGTCGAGCACATTAAATAGCTTATTCATAACCCAGCTCACTTAAGTAGCCGGCCATTTCTTTTTCTAACTCAAGCAGCTGCACTTTTAACTGTTCACGCTCAGCACGGACGGCCATCAGGTCGATTTCTTCCTCTTCTTCAAAGGTATCAACGTAGCGGGGGATATTGAGGTTGTAGTCGTTTTCTTTGATTTCTTCGGGGCTGGCGAGGTAGGCGTATTTATCGACATTGGTGCGCGCTTGATAAGTCGCAACGATTTTTGCAATATTCTCATCGCTCAGCAGGTTTTGGTTTTTACCGGATTTAAACTCGCGGCTGGCATCGATAAATAAAACGTTGTTATCGTCTTTTGTCTTTTTGAATAACAAGATTGCAGCTGGGATGCCGGTGCCGTAGAACAGCTTCTCTGGTAGGCCAATCACCGTATCGAGTAGGTTTTCTTCAATCAGTTGCTGACGGATACGGCCTTCACTGGAGCCGCGGAATAACACGCCGTGCGGAACTACCACGCCCATACGGCCTCCGAGCTTGGATGAAGAGCTGGGCTTGAGGGTTTCGATCATATGCAACACAAAGGCATAGTCGCCTTTGGTTCGTGGTGGAACGCCACGCTTAAAACGGCCAAAGCTATCGTTTTCCGCATCGCCATGGCCCCATTTATCCAATGAGAACGGCGGGTTGGCGGTCACGATATCAAACAGCATTAAGTCGCCGTTTTTATCGAGCAGCTTGGGGTTACGAATGGTGTCGCCCCATTCGATTTTGTGGTTGTCTTCACCGTGCAAAAACATATTCATTTTTGCTAGCGACCAAGTTGAGCCAATCGCTTCTTGGCCGTACAGCGCATAGTTTCTGCTGTTGTGGTTACCAACGATTTTTGCTGCACATTTCATCAGTAATGAAGCGGAGCCACAGGCTGGGTCACAAATGCTATCGCCCGGCTGTGGGTCGAGTAGGGTGGCCATCAGTTCGGATACTTCTGGAGGAGTATAAAACTCACCGGCTTTTTGCCCACCACTGGCGGCAAAGTTTTTGATCAGATATTCGTAGGCGTTACCGATCACATCTAGGCTGCCAACGCGGCTCGGCTTGAGGTTGAGTTCAGGTTTGGCAAAGTCCTCTAACAGATCACGCAAGATGGTGTTTTTTTGCTTTTCTTCACCTAAACGGTCGGTATTAAAGCTGATATCTTGGAACACGCTTTTGCCGGCATCTTTAAGTTTAGTGCCGTTGGCTTCCTCAAGGGCGTGCAAGGCTTGGTCGATGCGTTCACCGTTACCGGGTTCATGGCGACGCTCATACAGCGTATAAAAACTGGAACCTTTAGGTAGCACAAAGCGTTCAGTTTTCATCATTTCTTCAAGCAGTTCTGGCTCGTCGCCATACTGTTCTTGATAGCCTTCGTAGTGATCCTGCCATACATCTGAGATGTACTTTAAAAACAACATGGTCAGGATAAAGTCTTTATACGTATCAGCGCTGATAGTGCCGCGGAAGGTATCGCAGGCACTCCAGAGCGCTTTATTGATGTTGTCTTGGCTGACTTTGTCGTTCACGGGTTAGTCCTTATCAATAGTGGTGTTCAGCTTTTTCGCGGCTGATGCTAATTTTTGAATGCTTTATTCGGGTGTGGGCAAGTGTTCTGGCATGGTTCCACCGAGCTCTTCGATGGTCTGCCTGACTTTATTGCCTACATCAAAGTGAGTTTGGTTGGCTTGCTGTGCGGTTTCGACCAGCTGCTTATTATGCTCTTTAAGCTCGTTGCGCAGAAACACACGTTTTTGGTCTTCTTTAAGCTGCTGAAAGTTTGCGTCATCGGCCAATTCTTGGCGGCGCGTCTGTACAGCAAAGTAAGTTTGTCCGGCAGCAATAACGGGTTTGGATGGATCACCGTTCTGTACTACGAGGTAGCAGGCGTAGCGGGAGAGTTTAACGTCAGGTAGCTCACGTTGCGCGCCCGAGCCTATTTGAACCATTGCGAGGATGTCCTCGAAATGGTTTTCAGCTTCTTGTCCGCTGCTGTTGCTAGCTTCTTTAGCCTTGTTTAGTACGGGCTTAAAATGGCGGTACTCTGAATATCCCAGCAACTTAGACAGCGCTCTAGCTGACCAGTACTCCATGCCAGTTTCATCAATTTGTTTATGCTGCTCAAATGAGTGATGTTGTTCGTTCATAATTCAACTTCCTTGTTGGCGAATAAATCAGTTGCAAGTGTATGCATCATGCGTTCGCCATTGATTATTAAATCTTGCAGTAGTGTTTTCTCTGCGGATAGCGTGTTGGCTATGGCTGCAATGGTGCGCTGTTTTGACAGGCAGGGGATAACGATAGGGGTACTGTCTAGCACGCTACGGCGAATGCTTTTCGCCATACTACCTTCAGCATTTTGTTCAAAGTAACGTTGGCTAGGAGCTTGATTAAGTAACCAAGCTAAAAATTCTGGTAATACATTATTCTGCTTAATGCGCACCACGAAAAAGTGCGGTGCAGCGACTGCTTTATGGCAGTTAACATGCATAACTTCACCCACCTGCACTGCGTAATTTCGGTTTCCGCGAGCAGCAACGAGAATATCACTGGGTAATAAATAGCCGGGCTCACGCTTACCTGTAAGCTTTGTTGGGGTGCAGGTATTCCACATAATATGCGCATCTGGTGAAATATCTTTCATCTGTATGGCAATCACCGAGCTGTCTACGACTTCAGGTATTTTTCCACGAAACGGATAGCCTGCACTTACATCTGCAATATGTTGAAGCTCCATATTTTTGCCTCGCGTGGAATGATGCATAATAAGTAGTAAGATGGATGCATTGACCACTGAATCAAGAAAAATATATGCATCATAGTCTTTGATGCTTTTAGGGTTAAAGGGAAATAATATTATTAATGAGTTCAGGGTGTTTATAAGTCATATGTAAAGCAGTAAAGGTGATTCAGAGTTATACCTCTACTGCTAAGCAAGCCAACAGCGCTGCAAATCAAGCGCTGTACTTACTCTTCAGGTGCACCTTCACCACCAGCGGTTCTACGGCATGGCAGCAGCAGGGGAGGATTTCGTCTTGGCGCAGATAGGCCAGAGGGGTGTTTGGATAGTGCACGCTACCTGCGCGCAGGGTCACGCGGCAGGCACCGCAGTAACCGCTACGGCACTGGTATTCAACTTGATGGCCTGTACGCTCCAGGCCTTCAAGTAGCGTTTCTGATTTATCTAATTGAAAAATTAGATCTTCAGTGATGACTTGGACAGGATTCTTCACTTAAAGCTCGAAATCGCCAAGGTCCTCAGCAGAAACAGCTGAGTTGATTTGTCCTACAAGGTACGAGCTGACCTCAACTTCTTGTGGTGCAACTTGTACGTTATCTGACACTAACCACGCATTAATCCATGGGATTGGGTTATGCGATGCGTTGCTAAAGATGGGCTCAAGGCCGACAGCATGCATACGTAAGTTAGTGATGTACTCAATATACTGATTCAGAATGCCTTGGTTTAGACCAATCATGGAGCCGTCTTGGAAGAGGTAGCGAGCCCACTCTTTTTCTTGCTCAGCAGCATGCCTAAAGATTTCAACGCTTTCTTGATGGCATGAACGCGCAACTTCAGCCATTTCTGGATCATCGTGGCCATCTTGCATAATATTAATGATGTGCTGTGTACCGGTCAGGTGCAGGGCTTCATCACGAGCAATCAGTCGTATAATTTTCGCGTTGCCTTCCATCAGACGACGTTCAGCAAAGGCAAATGAGCACGCAAAACTGACATAGAAACGAATCGCTTCCAATACGTTCACGCTCATCATGCACAGGTACAGCTTACGCTTGAGCTCAAACAAGCTCACTTCATGGGTTTTACCATTCAGAGTGTGCGTACCCGGGCCGCATTTGTTGTACAGCATGCTGTAATGGATCAATTCATCGTAGTACTTAGAGATATCACCGGCACGCTCAATGATGTGCTGGTTGCGCATAATATCGTCAAATACCACCGCAGGATCATTGACGATATTGCGAATAATATGCGTGTATGAGCGCGAGTGAATCGTTTCCGAGAACGACCAGGTTTCAATCCAAGTTTCTAGCTCTGGGATCGACACCAAAGGCAAGAACGCAACGTTAGGACTGCGGCCTTGAATGGAGTCGAGCAGCGTTTGGTACTTGAGGTTGCTGATAAAGATATGCTTTTCATGATCGGGCAGATTACGGTAATCCGTACGATCTTGAGACACATCAACTTCTTCAGGACGCCAGAAGAACGACAATTGCTTTTCAATTAACTTTTCAAAAATAGGATATTTTTGTTGGTCGTAACGCGCAACGTTAACCGACTGCCCAAAGAACATCGGTTCTGTGAGCTGATCGTTATCAATAAGTGAGAAAGTACTGTATTTCATAATCATTCACCCTTAAATCTTGCAAGCGCCACCAGCGCAATCATCTTCCATATCGCTTTGGCTATCATCAGCGCCGTCGCGAGTGTTTTGGTAGTACAGCGTTTTCAGACCAAATTTGTATGCGGTCAGCAGGTCTTTAAGTAACTGCTGCATCGGTACACGGCCACCGTCAAAACGCTGTGGATCGTAGTTGGTGTTAGCGGAAATAGCTTGGTCTACGAATTTTTGCATAATGCCCACGAGGTGTAAGTAACCTTCGTTATTGGGCATGCTCCAGAGTAATTCGTATTTATCTTTCAGTTCGTCATAGCCCGGCACGACTTGCTTGAGAATGCCGTCTTTTGATTGTTTGATCGTTACTAGACCACGGGGCGGCTCAATACCGTTGGTGGCGTTGGAAATCTGGCTTGAAGTCTCTGAAGGCATCAATGAAGACAGGGTTGAGTTGCGCAGACCGTGCTTGACGATATCCGCGCGCAGTGTTTCCCAGTCTAAATGCAATGGCTCATTGCAGATCACATCCAAGTCTTTCTTATAGGTATCAATCGGCAAAATACCTTGCGCATAAGTGGTTTCATCAAACGCGGTGCACGGGCCAAACTCTTTAGAGAGATTGTTTGACGCTTTCAGTAAGTAGTACTGAATAGCCTCAAAGGTTTTGTGGGTCAGTGCATTGGCTGATCCATCAGAGTACTTCACACCGTTTTTCGCTAAGTAGTAAGCGTAGTTAATCACGCCCACACCCAGAGTACGACGCTTCATCGTTGCGTTACGCGCAGCTTCCAGCGGATAGTCTTGGTAAGTCAGCAGTGAATCCAGTGCGCGTACAGCTAGATCAGCTAATTCTTCCAGCTCATCGAGGCTATCAATCGCACCCAAGTTAAAGGCTGATAAGGTGCACAAGGCAATCTCTTTATCAGTCTCATTGATGTTTTCCAGCGGACTGGTCGGCAGTGCAATTTCCAAGCACAAGTTGGATTGACGAATCGGTGCCACAGCAGGATCAAACGGACTGTGTGTATTACAGTGGTCAACGTTCTGGATATAGATACGACCGGTGCTAGCACGCTCTTGCATCATCAGTGAGAACAACTCAACTGCAGGCATACTGCGCTTGCGGATGCTCTCATCTTGCTCGTATTTCACATACAGACGCTCGAACTCAACCTGGTCAGCAAAGAATGCTTCGTATAGACCCGGTACTTCGTGTGGTGAGAACAGGGTGATATTTCCGCCTTGAATTAAGCGCTGGTACATCAGCTTATTCAGCTGCACACCGTAATCCATGTGACGCACGCGGTTTTCTTCAACACCACGGTTATTTTTCAGAACCAGCAGTGATTCAACTTCAAGGTGCCACATCGGGTAGAACAGCGTTGCTGCACCACCGCGTACGCCACCTTGCGAGCAGGATTTAACTGCGGCTTGGAAGAGTTTGAAGAAGGGAATACAACCGGTGTGCTGTGCTTCACCACCACGGATAGGGCTGCCGACTGCGCGGATACGACCAGCGTTGATACCGATACCCGCACGCAACGAGACATATTTCACAATGGCTGAGGTGGTTGCGCTAATAGAGTCGAGGCTGTCACCACACTCAATCAGTACACAGGAGCTGAACT
>DASRNZ010000200.1:0-54347 GCA_035647155.1 Thiopseudomonas sp. | reverse complement strand
TCGGTGATGTGGGTTTTGAAGAAGCCATCAAGCGCGCAGCTTGGATCACCCCAGTTCCAGGCGGTGTTGGCCCAATGACTCGCGCTAGCTTATTGGAAAACACCCTACAAGCCTACGAGCACAATGCGAAAAAAGCTTAATACGCACGATTGCTATTCAAGTCACGCAACACACAGATAACACCAAGGGCTATGCATGTCCGCCCTTGGCGTTTTAGAGCGATAATAAAAGCACACTTGAAAGCTATAAATAGATAACAGCGCCTGCTTCTATAAGCGTTTCTTTAGCATCGCATTGATTTTCTGCACTCGCGGATCCATCAGTACGCTACCACCTAAGCTATTAGTGATAAACGCCACGCTCACTTCGCGTTCAGGATCTGCACAACCTAAAGTACCGCCTGCCCCTGGATGACCAAAGGTCTGCGCCCCCAATGCGTAGCTGGCGGGTAACTCATGCTCTTGCTCAAGCATGCAGCCCAAACCAAATCGTGTACGAGTCAGCAAAGTTAAATCCATACCGGCACTCTGCTCTTGCAGCATGTCACTGAGCAGCTCACGATCCAACAGCTTGCCCTGCAATAAGCCTGTATAAAACCCAGCTAAACCACGCGCGGTGCTGTGCGCATTGGCTGCAGGCTGCTGCATCTGACGCCATTCGAGCTTGTTGGTGCTGGTCATCATTGACGGAGGGTTAGCAAAGGCTTTAATGGCCATACCTTGCGGATCTTTGCCCATGCTTTGCATTAAGCGCACTGAAGCGGCATCAGCAAAGTCACCTTTCATACGCATCACATCACCGACGCGCGGCAACTCACGCTCAGTCAAACCCAAATACAGCTCAAGCTGTAAAGGCTCAGCGATACGTTTAGCAATCGCCGCGCCGGGCTCGCAACCGTCCACACGACGAATCAATTCACCCACTAGCCAACCATAGGTCATTGGCGCATAACCGTGCGCACTGCCCGGCGTCCACCACGGCGGAGTATTTTCCACGGCAGCAACCATACGCTCCCAGTCATACAGCGCTTCCGCTGTCAGCGGCTCTAGCACCGCAGGCAACCCCGCCTGATGACTGAGCACATGACGCAGCGTGACTTGCTGCTTACCTTGCCGCGCAAATTCAGGCCAATACTCAACCAGTGGTGTATCCAACTGCAAACGCCCTTCAGCCACTAACTGCAATAGAACTACAGCCGCAATGGGCTTGCCGCTGGAAAAGATATTGACCAAGGTATCGCGCTGCCACAGCTGCTCAGCGTGGCGATCAATCACCCCACCCCAAACATCCAGCACGGTTTCCCCAGCAATCTGCACACATAAAGCAGCACCACGTTGCTCAGGCTCTTCTAATATTTGCGTAAACACATCGAGAACGCTGGAAAACGCACTGTCACTGATGCCATCTATATGTATGCTCACTGCTTTTCACTCACTTATAGCTAATCAATTTGACGTCGAAACGCCGGTAAAGAACTTAAAATCGCTTTACCGTAACGCTGTGTGATTAAACGGCGATCCAATAAGGTTACGCTACCGGTATCTTGCTCATTACGCAGCAAACGTCCGCAGGCCTGAATTAACCGCAGCGAAGCATCTGGCACGGCAATTTCCATAAACGGATTACCACCACGCGCCTCAATCCATTCCGATAAAGCCGCTTCTACTGGATCATCGGGCACAGCGAAAGGAATCTTCGCGATCACCACATGCTGACAATAAGCACCCGGCAAGTCGATACCCTCAGCAAAGCTGGCCAAACCAAATAAAACACTGGTCTCGCCTTTATCAATCTGCGCTTTATGTTTAGCTAAGGTTTCTTGTCGCGACAGACTGCCCTGAATCAATACGCGCTTACGCCACTCAGCATCAACCCCAGAAAATACATCCTGCATTTGCCGGCGCGATGAAAACAACACCAAACTACCCTGAGCGCCTTCCACTATAGAGGCTATCTCACGAATAATGGCTTGCGTATGTGCATCGGCATCACGTGGGTCGGCGCGTAAATCAGGGACGCGCAATACACCCGCTTCAGCATAGTTAAACGGACTGGGCACAACCGCTTTTTTTGCATCAAAGGGCAATCCGGCACGCATATTAAAGCGGTCGAATTTTCCCAGCGCCGTTAATGTAGCCGAAGTCACCAATGCACCATGCGCCACATTCCACAGATGTCGGCGTAAGGTTTCTGCAGCTAAGATCGGACTGGCATTCACCTCGATATCAAAGGCACCACCGGCATCGGCAAGCGACAACCAACGCGCCATCGGCGGACTTTTCTCAGGGTCCTCCGCGGTAAAGGCTATCCATAATTCTTGGTTATTCTCGGCGCGTGCCTGCAAACTACCGAACAGTGGATACCATTCTTCAGCCTGATGACTGGGCACGCCCAAACCGGGCTCATCATCCATAGCTTTTTTCAGCAAGTCAGTCACGCGACTGAAAATATCAGTCAAACGTATAAACTCTTTCTTAAGATCAGCACCCAGTTCAGCCAGCTCAGTTGGAATCACCCCACCGATAAAGCGGTAGCGCGGCTTCTCATAACTGTCTGGATCGGTATTGGGACGAAATTCCGCAATTTGCTCACATAATGTAAACATAAACTGCATTTGTATACGCAAGGCTTTAGCCATTTCCGGCACAGGCTCAAGCAAACGACCAAAGTCACCCGGTAATGGATTTTGCGCTAACAAACGTGTGAGATTTTTATCGACCTGCCCCAGCCAATCTGCAGTGGAGCGCAAGCGGGTAAAGTGAGCAAAATGATTAATGGCTTTATCCGGCAGGTGATGGCCTTCGTCAAACACATAAATGGTTTCACGCGGATCAGGCAGTACCGCACCACCACCCAATGCCAAATCAGCCAGTACCATATCGTGGTTAGTGACAATCACATCCACCTTGGTCATGCCTTCGCGTGCCTTATAAAAAGAACATTGCTGAAAGTTAGCGCAATGGCGACCGGTGCACTGAGTGTGATCGGTAGTCACCTGCGACCAGGTCGTATCTTCCAGCACTTTAGGCCAGCTATCACGATCACCATCCCAGCGATTACTGGCCAGCTTATTGATCATATCGGTGAAGAGCTTTTCACTTTCACTGTCCACGTCAATATGAAAACCTTCATCCGCAAACAGCTCTGCAGTAGCCTGCTCAGCTTCACCACTCTGAGATAGGGCATCCAACTTTGACAAACACACATAGCGGCCACGACCTTTAGCCAAAGCATAGGTAAAATTCAAACCGCTGTTTTTAATGATATCTGGCAAGTCTTTATCGACAATTTGCTCTTGCAAAGCCACTGTAGCAGTCGCAATCACTAGACGTTTACCGGCAGCGCGCGCCACGGGGATTGCAGCCAAACTATAGGCCACGGTCTTACCCGTTCCCGTGCCCGCTTCAATCGCAACCACGGCTGGCTCACCTGAGCGCTTACCCTCTTCATCCACGGCAATATTGCCTAGGACTTTCGCCACTTCAGCAATCATTAAACGCTGACCGTAGCGCGCTTTAAGTCCTTTAGTATCCAAAAAGCGTGTATATGCGCCTTGAATAACACTTTTTAATTCATCGCTGAGCATGCTCTATCCACTTTCTTGAACTGTACGTTTGTTCAGTGCCTATTGATAAACGTATAATAGCCTGCTTAAACGCTTTGTGCTCTACGGATTACTTATGACGACTACTTCACCCTGCCCTTGCAACCCCAATATCAGCTACCTACACTGCTGCGAACCCTACCATTGCGGCGCTCTAGCCAATACTGCGCAAACCTTAATGCGCGCCCGTTACAGCGCTTTCGTCAAACACAATATTGACTTTATTAAAGCCACCACGCTACCAGTACAACAAGCACAACTTGACCTTGAGAGCATTACCCAATGGAGTACGGAAAGTGACTGGTTGGGCTTAGAGCTCATCAATGAAACACTGGCCGCAGATCAACGTCATGCTACAGTCGAATTTATTGCGCACTGGCAAGACGCACAAGGCCGCCACCAGCATCAAGAAACTTCGTTATTTATTAAACCGGCTGAACGCTGGTTTTTTTATGACCCCAATGTAGAACTGCATGCAGAACGCAATGCAGCCTGCCCTTGCCTCAGCGGTTTAAAGTTTAAAAAATGCTGTGCGCCGTATCTTTAACAACATTTGTGCAGGTGATGTGCTACAAACCATAGAAAGCGAAGATGATTTATTGACAAAACTGATGCAATGCAAGACCTTATTGGCTACATATTAAATAGAAGTAACGCAGCCTTAGAGCATTCACATTAAGTGTATTGCGCAATGCAGTATTGCGTGCTTATTGCTTTACACAGTATTCAATTGATATCTGTTACGCAAACAGGCACTGTTTGTGTTTTAGTGATTTTATCGAACATTTGCTTGATACACAGTAGCAAGTTTTGGAGTTGATTAATGGGCCATTTAGCAACACGACGGAACACACCAGTTCTCTTGATTTTTTTAGCCGTATTAAGCACTCTGAGTGGCTGTTCAACTTGGATTGGCGCTAGCTTTCAAAAGCCTGATATACAGCTAGTGGATGTGGAACTGGTGCACGCTAAGCTGCTGGAGCAGCAATTTATTTTACATTTTCGAGTGGATAACCCTAACTCGCAAAGCCTGCCCATTCATAGTATTAACTATAAGGTGATGCTAAACGACACCCCGCTTGCGACTGGCAGTAATAACCAATGGTTAACTGTGCCCAGCCACTCACATGCTTATTTTAAAATTCCCGTACATACCAATCTATGGCGACATATGAAAGTCATTGTGCGGATGCTAGAAAAACCAAACCAACCCATCCATTACGCACTGCACGCTGATGTTAAAACCGGCCTTGTATTAGGTAAAAAGATCAATATTGTGCGTCACGGTGATATCATTCCCGGCGACTATATTCGCGAGTAATTACTATGACTTCTACAGAACACGTTCACGGCCCTGACTGCCAGCATGATCACCAGCATGAGCCAACACCTCACGTGCATGGCCCCCACTGCAACCACGCTCAGCAAGAGCCGATACTCAATCCACTAAAAGCCATTGGCCGTAATGATCCTTGCCCATGCGACAGTGGTAAAAAATACAAAAAATGTCACGGTGTTTAATGTGCAGATACTTTCAAGTACCTGGCTGATCATTGCCGCTGTTTGCATCCTTGCCCTAGCAGCCTATGCAGGGCTTTTATGGCGACGAGTCTGGCTCACTGAACAGCAGCGCAAGCAGCTGCAGGCAGAACAAAAACAACTGCGTCATGATGATTTAATTGTCTTGGCCACTGGTTTTTTAAGCGAACAAATGCCGTGGGCTGAAGGCTGTATTCGTATCAAAGTCATCCTTGATCATTATGATTCAGAGATGGCAATGCATTCTGATTATCAAGTGCTGCAAACTGTTTTTAGCGCAACTCA
The DNA here is from genome assembly GCA_035647155.1 of Thiopseudomonas sp. Lineage (GTDB taxonomy): Bacteria > Pseudomonadota > Gammaproteobacteria > Pseudomonadales > Pseudomonadaceae > Denitrificimonas. Next base: position 48,919 of record DASRNZ010000200.1, on the reverse strand, counting down.
ACACATCCCCACACATGATGCGTGGCGTGAACTCAGTAGCGCAGAAAAACAGAGCTTTATGCAGCTGCTCAACGAACTTGAACAGCAACATAAACACAACTCAATTCAGGTTGTAGAAAAGCTACTCAAACACCTGCAGAGTTAATCAGCAGCCTCATCCTCAATCGTATGAGTGAGCTCTAGATGTGCGCGGTCTTGCCATTGCTCAGCAATTTCGGTTTTGACCGCCACACCCAACTGTTGAAAATCACTGGCCTGCTTAATCAAGTTACCGCGCCCGTTCACCAGCTGATCGCAGGCTTTACGGTAGGCCTCTTGCGCTCGATCTAAGCTATTACCAATACCATCCATACTGCCCAGAAAAATACGCAATTTATCGTAGACTTTACTGGCACGCTCGGCCAACTCTGCTGTGCTGCGGCTTTGCTCTTCAAAACGCCACAACTGACGCACAATGGTTAAACTGGCCAACAGAGTGCTGGGTGTGGCAATTAAAATATTCTGCTCAATGGCGCGCAGCAATAAGCTTTCGTCCGCTCGCACAGCATCAGCAAAGGCTGACTCAATGGGTACAAACATAAACACCATATCCGGCGCATTAAGGCCCGGTAAAGCAGCATAATCACGCTCCGCCAACTCACTGACACGCGCAGCAAAGGCTGCGACATGCTCACTTAAGGCCTGCGCTTGTAGCGTCTCATCCTCTGCATTGATATAACGCAGATAAGCATTGAGCGAGACTTTGGCATCAATAATCAAATGCTTGTTTTGCGGTAAATAGACAATTGCATCCGGACGCTTGCGCCCCTCACTGGTGGTAAAACTCACCTCTCGGGCAAAATCTTTACCCTGCTGTAAGCCGGCACGCTCAAGCACATTTTCTAAAATCAGCTCCCCCCAATTACCCTGGGTTTTTTTCTGGCCACGCAAAGCGCTGCTGAGCTCATGCGCCTCTTGGGTGATCTGTTGATTGAGTTCTTTAAGCTGCAATAACTGTTGCTGTAACGAGGCCTGCTGCTGCACATCTTTATGATGAATATCTTCGACTTTTTGACGAAACCCATCAATTTGTTCTCGAAAAGGCTTCAGCATGGCTTCCAATGACTGCTGACTGCTTTGCGTCAAGGATTGCCCACGTGCGTCAAAAATTTGCGCAGCCAGCTGTTCAAACTCAAGTTTTAATTGTTCACGACTGTCTTTAAGTAATTGCTGCTGCTCAAGTAAATGCTGCTCTTTCTGCGCGCTCAACCCACTCAGCGAGGCAAATTTTTGCTGGAGCTGCTGATGGGCTTGCTGCTCATCAATATAGTGAGACTGCAGCTCTGCGAGTGTATTTTCGCGTAGCAACTGCTGCTCTTTAAGCTCGCGATAACTCGCTTGAGCGGCGTCGGCAATACCGTGCACGCCCAATAACTTTTCATGCAGTTGAACGTGTTCGGCCTTAAGCTGCTGATAATCTGTTTCGCGCTGTTTTAATTGCTCATACTGCTGATCCTGCTGACTGCCCAACACTCGCAGATCAGTATCTTGCTCATGCAACTGCTCTTGTGCCTGCGCCAGAGCCACTTGGCGCTCAGTCAATTGTTGTTGCAAGCGTTGCGCTCGGACAAACTGCTGCACGCCCGCACCCGCCACCACAGCTCCCAGCAACAGCGGTACAGCATACTGACTCAGCATCTGCGCGGTTAAGCCGAACATAAACGCTCGCTTTGCTTAGCATTCGACTGATTAGCTGAGCAAAGCTGACCTTTAGCTGCACGAATAAAATTCAGCATCCAGCGCGCAACCTGATAACCATCATGCTGATTGACCAAGCTTTGACAGGCCGCTTGAAACATTTCAGGAGAATATATGGATTGGCGAGTCTGTAATAATGTTTTAGAAAACTCATGAGTAAATTCTGGATGACCTTGAAAGCACAGAACTTGCTCGCCCAGCATAAAGGCGGCATTTTCACAAAAATCACTACTGGCTAATAACTCAGCACCCTCAGGCAAAGCAGTGACCTGATCACGATGACTGATCAACAATTGAAACTCATCAGGCGCATCAGTGAGCCACTCAGGCTTGCGATCCAACTGGTAGCGATGCACGCCAAGGCCCCAACCTTTATCTGAGCGCTGACTCTCTCCGCCCAACACCAGCGCAAGAACTTGATGACCAAAGCAAATTCCCAACAACACAGCGCCCGCTGCAAAGCGTTCGCGCAAGTAAGTGCGCAAGGTCACAATCCATGGATCATTAGCGAACGAATCAGCCTTGCTGCCTGTCACTAAATAGGCATCAAATTGCTGACCGCTATCGGGGTACTCGCCCCGCACCACATTAAAGACTTCAAATTCAATTGCCGCATCTTGCGAGCTGAGCAACTGTTTAAACATATGTCCAAAACCAATAAAGCTATCTTGCATGGTTGGATGCAAATCATCCGCTTCTAAAATACAAATCCGTAAGGTCATTTATGCACCTCAAAAAATAACTGAATAAACACTGAGTATAGATGACACTCAATGCTGCACTCCGCTCTAAATATAAACCTCAAGCCTGATAACTTAAAACAGACCGAGTTAGCATCCAACTTAAACAAAAAAACCGATTCAACTTCACAGTCGAATCGGTTTTTTAAGCAACTCATGTCTAAGCATCAATTGCACAATCTAAAGATCAAAGCCTAAAGATTAATCTTCGCGGTAACGACGCAGCTTCAATGCTTTACCAGCTACGCGAGTATCTTTAAGTTTACTCAGTAAGCTCTCTAAACCTGCTTCTGGCAATTCAACTAAACTAAAGCTCTCACGAATCTGGATACGTCCAATCGCATCACGCGACAATCCACCTTCATTTAAGATCGCACCCAACAGGTTACGTGCGGCAACGCCATCACGGATACCTAGGGCTGTACGGCAACGTACTTTACCTTCGCTAAGAGCCATTGGCGCACGACGCTCACGACCTTCACCGCGACCACCTTCACCACGTCCATCGCGACTACGACCACCACGATCATCACGATCACGGTTATCACGACCACGTGGAGCCAATACTGGCTGCTCACGCTCAACACCAGCTAAAGTAAAGGCTTGGCCTTCAGTGGTTTTCGCTAATAAAGCTAAAGCTAAATCTTCAACGCTACAACCTAACTCTGTAGTCAGATGCGCTAACAACTCAGGATTTTGTGCTGTTTTATCGGTGACACGTGGCGTTAAGTCTTGAGTCAGACGACGAATACGCGCCTGCAAAATAACTTTAGCATCAGGCAGTTGAATTTCAGCAATTTTCTGACCTGTTACACGCTCAACCACCTGCAGCATACGACGCTCACGTGGTGTTACTAAAAGCAGTGCACGACCTTCACGACCCGCACGACCAGTACGACCGATACGGTGTACATACGACTCAGGGTCATATGGCATATCAATGTTGAATACGTGCGTAATACGCGGCACATCAAGACCACGTGCAGCAACGTCAGTTGCAATCACAATATTTAAACGGCCATCTTTAAGTGAGTCAATCACGCGCTCACGTTGATTTTGCGCGATATCACCATTCAATGCTGCAACTTTATAGCCTTTAGCTTCCAGTGCAGCAGCGATATCTAAAGTGGCTTGCTTAGTACGTACAAAACCAATCATTGCATCAAAGTCTTCAACTTCGAGCAAACGTAACACAGCGTTCACTTTTTGATCCGCATGCACCATCAGGTGAGCTTGATCAATACGCGCAACAGTTTGTGTTTTACTAGCAATTTTAACTTGCTGAGGATTACGCAAGTGTTTTTCCGCAATACCACGAATCGATGCAGGCAATGTTGCTGAGAACAATGCGGTCTGACGCTCATCAGGCATAGCGTTAAAAATAACTTCTAAGTCGTCCATAAAGCCGAGCTTTAACATCTCGTCAGCTTCATCCAGCACTAAGTATTTAATCGTCGAGAGTAAACCACCGTTACGACTCAAATGGTCAACTAGGCGACCTGGCGTTGCCACAATAACTTGTGCGCCATTACGGATTGCTTTCAGTTGCGGGCCCATAGGCGCGCCACCGTAAATAGCAACAACCTTAACGGTTGGCATTTGTGCAGCGAAGCTTTCAAACGCTGTAGCCACTTGCAAAGCCAACTCACGAGTCGGTGCTAACACTAACACCTGTGCTTCGCGACGATCTGCATCAAGACGCGATAATATAGGTAACGCAAATGCAGCTGTTTTACCCGTACCGGTTTGTGCCTGACCGATCATATCGTGCCCAGCCATAATCAATGGAATAGACTTGGTCTGAATCGGAGATGGCTCTTCGTAACCCACTGCAGTAATAGCAGCAAGAACAGATGGGTGAAGGCCTAAAGTATTAAAAGGAGCGATTGCTGGGGTGTTTTCGATTTCTTGGGTCATGGTATGCCTTATGTGCATCCGCAAAGACCCATGAAAGCTGCACACGCCATGAAAGACCATAATGGTCGCCCTTTTGGCAGCCTAATTGCGAGTATTTGCGAGAACGCTGTTTTAGAAAAACGTCTAGGATAGTCCACTGTAGGACAAGCAGTCGAAGCAGTGCTTCGGGATATTGCAGTAACCTTAACGGGGGCCGATCTAGCCGGCGCATATTATAGATGCTTTAGTCGCACATTCATAGTCTAAGTTTATTAACTCACACTAATAGATCAAACTGACTTTTAAAACTACGCAAAATACCGCTAAAAGGATCAATAAAACTAATTTGCTTGGCGAGCAGCTTGAGTGGCTGGGTATAATCATCATATTCGGCCATCTCTTGCAAGCAGGGATAGAGCGGATCATTGATAATTGGCACACCTAAAGCAGCTAAATGCACGCGCAACTGATGCTTGCGCCCCGTGACAGGGTAGAGTCGATAACGCCACATCTCACCTTGCTGCTCACGCACTTCAATCACCGTATCACTATTGGCCTCACCAACGACTTCTTGCATACGGAAAAACTGTTGTGCAGGCTCAAGGCGACTGCGATAACGATACGGCCACTCGTATCCAGGCAGCGCAGGAGCCAGCGCCTCATAGCACTTAAACACTTTGCGCTCACGAAATAAACGCTGATAAGCATCACGGCTACTGGGGTTGATAGAAAACAATACAACACCCGCAGTTAAACGATCAAGGCGATGAATGGGTACGATATGCGGATTATCTAAGCGCTTAATTAAGCGCCGCAAAACGGTTTCTTCAACATAGCGCCCAGCGGGCATGGTTGGCAAAAAGTGTGGCTTATCCACTGCAACCAAATGCTCATCTTGATATAAAATAGTTTCTGTAAAAGGCACTGCAGTCTCATCAAGTACTTCACGAAAATAGTACACTAAAGTACCGGCCTGATAAGGTTCGGTTGGCAATAAACAGCGCTGCTGCTCATCCAAAACCTTACCTTCAAGCATACGCTGCTGCCAGCTTTCGCGACTGACCGCAGTAAATCGCGCACACAGAAAATCCAATAACAACACATACGACTCAGTGGGTAAATGCACCCGGCTGGCGCCCAATAAAGTAAAACCTGTCATAGCGGCGATTAATGCACTGTATGACCAACAGGATCATCTTCATCAACTTCGTCAGCTGACTCTTCCTCAGCCAAATGCCCTGCCGCCAATAAGCCTGCATGAAACATTTCTTTGGCAATATCAATATAACGCGCTTTTAAAAAGTCGCGCGCTTCACTTGAAAAGGTCAGGGTTACAAGCGCTGTATCTTCTTCAGCGCGGCGTAAAACGATACGACCATCTGGCAACTCAACAATTTCCAAAAACGCAGTGGACATAAATAACTCTTAAAAAATCAAATAAAACACTGTAGGGCCAAAACAGGCCCTACAGATAACTTAGGCTTTTGGTTTAGCTGCCGCTTTAGCGACTGGCTTAGCTTTACGCTTATCTTCAACTTGCCATTTTTTGCCGTCGTAAAACGCTTTCCAACCACTGGGCTTACCGTCAATTTCTGACTGCACATATTGCTCTTTGGTTTTACGGCTGTAGCGTATCACCGTTGGCACACCATCTGGATCATGGGTCGGCGCAGTAAATAGATAGCTGTGCTTAGGATCAATTTCCTGTGTATGCGGCAGCAATTCCAATACCAATGGCGCACGCGTTTCACGCTTTTTCGGAAACTGACTGGCCGCTAAAAACATACCTGCAGCACCATCACGCAACACGTAGGTGTCTTCAACCTTCAAGCATTGCAGCTCAGGCATCGGCACTGGATCCATTTTTGGTGGCGCAGCTTCACCACTGCGTAGCAATTTACGAGTGTTTTTACACTCCGCATTGGTGCAACCAAAATACTTACCAAAGCGGCCGGTCTTCAGTTGCATCTCACTGCCGCATTTATCGCACTCAAGGCTTGGACCTTCATAGCCTTTAATACGGAATTTACCTTCTTCCATTTCAAAGCCGGTGCAGTCGGGGTTATTACCACAGACGTGCAACTTATGCGTTTCATCCAGTAAATACTCATCCATCGCTGTACCGCACTTCGGACAGCGACGCTTATTGCGTAGCAGTAAAGACTCAGACTCACCTTCATCGTCAGCAGCAACTTCATTACCAGGTACTAGATTCACAGTCGACTTGCAACGCTCTTTAGGTGGTAAAGCATAACCTGAACAACCTAAAAATACGCCGGTTGACGCAGTCCGTATCATCATCGGACGACCGCACTCTTTACATGGAATATCCGTTAAGGTTGGTGTGTTTTCACGCATACCATTTTCGGTTGAGTCTGCCGCTTCCAGTTTTTTCTTAAAGTCTTTATAGAACTCGTTTAGCAACTGCTTCCACTCAAGCTCACCATGAGCAACATGGTCTAAACGCTCTTCCATTTGTGCAGTAAAGTTGTAGTCCATCAAGTTAGCAAAGCTTTCGCCAAGACGCTCAGTGACAATATCACCCATCTTTTCTGCATAGAAACGACGATTTTGTAAAGCAACGTAACCACGGTCTTGAATGGTAGAAATAATCGCGGCATAGGTCGATGGGCGACCAATGCCTTGTTTCTCCAACTCTTTAACCAAGCTGGCCTCACTGAAACGCGCGGGCGGCTTAGTAAAGTGCTGTGACGGATCGAGTTTAACTAAGTTCAGCACATCGCCTTTTTTCAAGTCTGGCAGGATTGCATCTTCAGCACCCTTACCTTGTTGCGGCTGTACGCGGGTGTAACCATCAAACTTCAAGATACGTCCACGCACACGCAAATCAAACTGCTGTGCTTCAACGGTTAAGCTGCTGGCAATGTATTCTGCCGGTGGCATTTGGCAGGCGACAAACTGACGCCAAATCAGCTCATACAAACGCTCAGAGTCACGTTCCATGTTTTTCAGCATAGAGGTTTGCGTATTAACATCAGAAGGACGAATCGCCTCGTGAGCCTCTTGCGCGCCTTCTTTACTGCTATAAAAAATAGGCTTTTCAAGTACGTATTTAGCACCAAACTCTTGATCAATAAAACTGCGCACCATCTCAATCGCATCACTGGAGATATTGGTGGAGTCAGTACGCATATAAGTGATGTAACCGGCTTCGTATAAACGCTGCGCCAGCATCATGGTTTTCTTAACGCCAAAACCTAAACGGGTACTCGCCGCTTGCTGCAAGGTTGAAGTGATATAAGGCGCACTTGGACGACTGCTAGTGGGCTTATCTTCACGCTTAATAACGGTATAAGTGGCTTTTTCCAGAACAGCCAGCACGGCATCAGTTTGCTCTTTACTGACTGGACGGAAGGCTTTAGCGTCTTCGCGCACCACCTCAAAGCGTGTATTAATCTGATCAGCATTATTTAAATCAGCATGCACCTGCCAAAACTCTTCGGGAATAAAAGCGCGAATTTCTTTCTCACGCTCAACCACTAATTTCACTGCCACAGATTGCACGCGCCCAGCGGATAAACCACGGGCGACTTTCTTCCACAACAGCGGTGAAACCATAAAACCTACAACACGGTCTAAAAAGCGACGGGCTTGCTGAGCATTGACCTGATCAATATCCAACTTGCCGGGCTCAGCAAACGCACCTTGAATGGCTTTTTCAGTAATTTCGTTAAACACCACACGCTTATAACGGCTGTCATCGCCACCAATGGCTTCGCGCAAGTGCCAAGCAATGGCCTCCCCTTCGCGGTCCAAGTCAGTTGCGAGATAGATAGTGTCGGCATCTTTAGCTAAGCGACGCAGCTCTTCGATAACTTTTTCTTTACCCGGCAAAATCTCATAGCGCGCCTTCCAGTCATTCTCAGGGTCAATACCCATTCTGGCGACTAAGGTGCGCATGGCTTTTTGCTTCGGAGTCAAGTCTGCAGTGTCAGCGGCCTTAGCACGCTTAGCAGGGGCTGAGCCACTTGTCGGTAAATCACGAATGTGACCCACGCTCGACTTCACCACATACTTATCACCTAAGTATTTGTTGATTGTCTTCGCCTTAGCAGGGGACTCTACGATAACCAGCGATTTACTCATTGCTCAGAATATTCCTGAAATAAAGAAAGTGAGACGCCTAATTAGACTCTTAATCTCACATAAAAATTTGATAACTTACTTTACTGTGACGCTATATATAGGTTGAAAGCAACCAAGGTCAAGTTTTTGCTGTATTTGATTTGCTTTTTACAGCTGATTTAACAGGCTTTCTTCTGCCTGCAGCAAAGCAAAGCGCGGCTGTTGCATGCCATCCACTTCTACTTGCTCAATAAACATCGACAAGGGGCGCACCCACAGACCAAAAGCACCGTATAGCGCTTGATAGACCACCATCTGCTGTTGATTTTCAGAGTGTGTAGCCACACTTAAAACACGGTATTGCGGACCTTTATAGTGCTGATAAATACCAGTCTGTATGCTCATTGTCTGCCTCAAATAAAAAAGCCGAGGCACAAGGCCCCGGCTTCAGTATTTAAAAAACGTTTACACGCGCTCAAATACCGTTGAGATGCCTTGACCCATACCAATACACATGGTCGCCAAACCTAAAGTACCACTGTTTTGCTGCATAACATTGAGCAAGGTACCTGAAATACGCGCACCAGAGCAACCAAATGGGTGACCTAAAGCAATTGCACCACCGTGCAAATTCACTTTTTGCTCCATTTTATCCAGCAATTTAAGATCTTTGAGCACCGGTAATGACTGCGCAGCAAACGCCTCATTCAGCTCAACAAAGTCAATATCATCCATGCTTAAGCCCGCACGTTTTAGCACTTTCTGCGTTGCCGGTACCGGACCGTAACCCATAATAGACGGATCAACACCCGCCACCGCCATTGCACGCACCACAGCCATCGGCTCAATGCCTAGGTCCTTAGCACGCTGCGCTGACATCACAATCATGCACGATGCACCATCAGTCAACTGTGATGATGTACCAGCAGTTACGGTACCACCCTTAGGATCGAAGGCTGGACGCAATGCAGCTAAACTTTCCAGCGTTGTTTGCGGACGAATGGTTTCATCATAATCAAACATTTTCAAAAAGCCATCTACATCGTAGCCTTGCATTGGGATAATTTCGTCTTTGAACTTCCCTTCAATCGTCGCTTTATGGGCCAAACGATGCGAACGCTCACCAAAAGCATCTTGTTGCTCACGCGTGATGCCATGCATTTTACCTAGCAACTCTGCAGTCAAACCCATCATTCCGGCTGCTTTAGCTACATGCAGCGAAATACCTGGGTTAGGATCGATGCCATGCAGCATTTCAATATGCCCCATATGCTCGACACCACCGACTACAAACACATCACCATTACCCGTCTGAATCGCTTGTACGGCAGTATGCAAAGCACTCATCGATGAGCCGCAGAGGCGACTGACCGTCTGCCCAGCACAAGTGTGCGGCAACTGCGTTAGCAAAGAGGCCATACGGGCAATATTCCAGCCTTGCTCTAAGGTTTGGTTGACGCAACCCCAGATCACATCTTCAACTTCAGCTGGATTAATTTTGTTATTACGGTTTAGCAAACCGTCAATTAAATGTGCGGACATATTCTCAGCACGCGTATTGCGATGCATACCTGCTTTCGCACGCCCCATTGGGGTGCGTCCGAAATCGACAATAACAGCATCTCTTGGATTGAAGCTCATATCTTTACTCCCGCTCTAATCTGTGTGCGATTAACCGAAAAAGGTTTGACCTGTTTTGGCCATTTCACGCAATTTCTCGGTCGGGTGATATAGCGCACCCAAGTCAGCATATGTGTCAGCCAAAACAACAAACTCAGCGACACCTATGCTGTCGATGTAACGTAATGCTCCACCACGGAAGGGTGGAAAACCGATACCGTAAATCAAGCCCATATCAGCTTCTGCTGCTGTTTCAACAATACCGTCTTCAAGGCAACGTACAGTTTCCATGCACAATGGAATCATCAGCCAATTGATAATATCCTCATCGCTCACTTCACGCTTTTCGTAGACAATCGGCGCTAAAATGCCAGCAATCGCATCATCAACAACCTTCTGCTGTTTGCCGCGCTTATCCATTTCATAGGCATAGAAACCTTTACCGTTTTTCTGGCCTAATCGATCGGCTTCATACAAAGCATCAACAGCCGAACGACGATCATCTTTCATACGATCAGGAAAACCATCAGCCATCACATCACGGCCATGATGCCCAGTATCGACACCCACCACGTCCATTAAATAAGCAGGACCCATCGGCCAACCGAATTTCTCCATGATTTTATCAATACGGACAAAATCAACACCAGCACTGACCAACTTAGCGAAACCACCGAAATACGGGAACAACACACGGTTGACTAAAAAACCTGGACAGTCATTCACCACAATGGGGTTCTTACCCATTTTATGAGCGTAAGCCACAGTAGTTGCGACCGCTTCATCCGATGAATGCTCGCCACGAATCACTTCAACCAAGGGCATCATATGCACAGGGTTAAAGAAGTGCATGCCGACGAAGTTTTCAGGGCGTTTGAGTGCTTTAGCTAGCAAGTTAATTGAGATGGTTGACGTGTTAGAAGCAATAATGGTGTTTTCACCCACATGTTGCTCAACTTCAGCCAGCACCGCTTGCTTCACTTTTGGATTTTCAACCACAGCTTCAACCACAATATCCACATGGCCAAAATCGCCATAAGACATGGTTGGACGAATCGCATTCAAGGCTTTAGCCATGGCGTCAGGCTTGATGCGCTTACGCTCAAGACGCTTAACCAGCAATTTAGCCGCTTCATCCAGTCCTAGCTGAATACCCTCTTCACGGATATCCTTCATCAGGATAGGTGTGCCTTTGAGAGCAGACTGATAGGCAATACCACCGCCCATAATGCCGGCACCTAAAACAGCTGATAGCTTGACCTCACGAGCAATTTTCTCGTGAATTTTAGCTTTACGTTTGAGCTCTTGGTCATTTAAAAACAGACCAATTAAACTTTGCGCAACTGATGTTTTCGCCAGTTTAGCGAAGCCTTTGGCTTCAATTTCTAAGGCTTTATCACGGCCATGGTTGGCCCCTTTTTGCATGGTTTTAATTGCTTCAACTGGCGCCGGGTAATTAGGGCCCGCCTTGCCGGCAACAAAACCTTTTGCGGTTTCAAAGCACATCATTTGTTCGATAGCATTGAGCTTGATTTTTTCCAGCTTAGGCTGGCGCTTAGCTTTGTAATCGAGCTCACCGGAAATCGCACGTTTGACCATATCCACTGCCGCAGCCAGCAATTGATCAGCACTGACAACAGCATCCACAGCACCGACTTTTAAAGCTTCTTCAGCGCGCGCTTCTTTACCTGCAGCAATCCACTCAATGGCATTATCTGCACCAATAATACGTGTTAAACGTACAGTTCCGCCGAAACCAGGATAAATACCCAGTTTCACTTCCGGAAAGCCTACTTTTGCGCTATCGGCCATCACTCGGTAATCCGCGGCCAAGCACATTTCAAAACCGCCGCCTAAAGCAATGCCATTAATGGCAGCAACAGTGGGTAGATTCATATCCTCAAACGCATTAAAAAATGCGTTTACGGCAAGGTTGGCAGTCACTAGCTCTTCTTCAGGAAGCTTAAAGTTTTCCACAAACTCCGTAATATCTGCACCAACGATAAATACACTCTTAGCACTGGTCACAACCACACCTTTAATATCACTATTGGCGTTAATTGCGACAACTGCATCACGCAGTTCGGTCAGTGTAAGACGGTTAAATTTATTGACGGACTCACCCTCAAGGTCGAATTTAAAATCGACAATACCACTTTCAAGGGTCTTTACCGTGATGGCTTTACCTTCGTAAATCATCAACTAATCTCCACGATATGGAAGCTGTGCAGCTACATATTCGCCACTGACAGCTGTTAAACAATGTGCTGAGCACGTTGCGCAGTACAAAGCAGCCTACTCACTGAGTTCGCATTTAGCAGAACACCAACAGTAACGCCACCCTGCATTTCATACGCCCGTTTGATTTGGGTTAACACACAGTCACGGAATTCTTCTCCATTGTCAATTACCTATCTCAAAGAAATATGACAAATATGCGCTATTTTGTCGCAGCCTATTGTTTTATAAGGGAAAAATATTAAGTCCTAACAGCTCTCGGTAGCTCATCAGCGACTTAAGTCTCTACCAATCAATTCGTGCAATTGCTCCTCAGTGGCGTTACATTAAAAAACTTAAATAATCACATACACAATAGCGTCGGTTACTAACAGCAAACACAGGGCATGATTGCTCTTGTACAGGCCAATTACACCGAATCATGCGCTATTAGGTACTCAAATAAAAACACTCTAGGACATCAACCTAGAGCCCATATGGAGATTGTTATGGCCTACTCTCACTTACTGATAGCCATTGATTTAAATGAAGATTGCCAGCGCGTGCTTAATCGAGCACATAAACTGCGTCAAGCCCTGTCCTGCCAAGTCACCTTAGTGCATGTTGTCGAGCCGCTAACCATGGCCTTTGGTGGTGATGTGCCCATGGATGTCTCACTGCTGCAAGAACAGCAAACCGAGCAGGCACAGAACAAGCTTAATGTTTTGGCTGAGCAACATGAGTTACTTAAAGAAAACAACTGCCATCTGCGCTATGGCCAGCCGCGCCAAGAAATTCATCTTTTAGCCAAAGAGCAAAAATGCGACCTAATTATTGTCGGCAGTCATGGCCGTCATGGCCTAGCACTCTTACTGGGCTCCACCACCAACGATCTATTGTCAGGCGCGCCCTGCGATGTGCTCGCAGTGGATTTAAAAACACATTCTGCCGACGACTAGTAGATAGCAAAACAGGCAAGGTGCTGACGCATCACTTGCCTGTTGTATATGCTACACAGTGCCCAATACAGAATAATCTTCTGGATAAGCGCTACTTAAAACCTAGCATTAACTATCCAGCTCGGCCCAACGCTCAATCAAAGCGTCTAACTGTTCTTGCACTGTATCAATTTTTGCCAACACAGCCTCAGTCAGATCGAGGGGCTGCTGATAAAAATCCGCGCCAGAGACTTGCTTATGCAAGGATTCCAACTCAGTTTCTAACACTTCAATTTCACCAGGAATAGCATCCAACTCACGCTGCAGCTTATAGCTGAGTTTCTTTTTCGGCTCGGCATTGTCTGCAACAACGGTCTCAAGCACAGGCTCAGTCTTAGCCACAGCTTTTGCCGGCTCTGGTGCTTCAAGATCGTCCGTCACACCCAGCAAGCGAATGCTACCGCCCTGTCTGAGCCAATCATCGAAACCACCGACATATTCACGAATATTAGCCGAACCATCAAACACCAAAGTGCTGGTCACAACGTTATCTAGGAAAGCACGGTCATGACTGACAATCAGTACCGTACCTTTAAACTCCATCAGTACTTCTTCAAGCAATTCTAGAGTTTCCACATCCAAGTCGTTGGTGGGCTCATCAAGTACCAATAAGTTAGCCGGGCGCGTAAAGAGCTTAGCCAACAATAAGCGCGCACGCTCACCACCCGACAAGGCTTTAACCGGCGTGCGTGCACGTTGTGGGCTAAATAAGAAATCGCCTAAGTAGCTCAGTACGTGTTTGCTTTGCCCATCAATCATAATGGTGTCGCTGCCTTCACCCACGTTCTCGATCACGGTTTTCTCCGGATCAAGCTGATGACGCAACTGGTCAAAGTAAGCCACTTCAAGCTTAGTACCGACTTCAACTGTACCTGCGGTCGGCTGCAAATCACCCAGCAACAACTTCAGCAATGTGGTTTTACCGCTACCATTAGCTCCCAGCAAACCAATGCGGTCGCCGCGCTGTAAGACCATAGAGAAGTTTTTAATCAACTCACGGCCACCTTTATGCGCGAAGCTGACGTTATCAACGACTATCACTTGCTTACCGGATTTTTCTGCTCCACCAATATTAATAGTGGCTGTACCTTGACGCTCACGGCGTTGGCTGCGTTCAACACGCAAAGCTTTGAGCTCTCGCACACGACCTTCGTTACGTGTACGTCGGGCTTTAATCCCTTGGCGAATCCACACTTCTTCTTGCGCCAGCTTTTTATCAAACAGCGCATTGGCGGTTTCTTCAGCGGCCAACTGCTGCTCTTTGTGCTCAAGGAAGCTTGTGTAATCGCCGTTCCAGTCAATTAAGCTGCCGCGATCCAGCTCAAAAATACGTGTGGCTAAGTTTTGCAGGAAGGCCCGGTCGTGAGTAATAAAAATCACTGCACCAGTAAAAGTTAAGAGGGCAGCTTCCAGCCAAGCAATCGCACCAATATCCAAGTGGTTCGTCGGCTCATCCAGCAACAGTAAATCTGGCTCAGCCACTAATGCTTGCGCCAGTAGTACACGACGACGCCAGCCACCGGACAACTCATTCATCTTTTTATCAGCAGGCAGTTGTAAACGGCTCAGTGTACTGTCGACTAATTGCTGTAAGCGCCAGCCATCACGTGCCTCCAGCTCTTGCTGAACATGCATCATTTTCGTTAAATCTTCGTCGGTAACGATATTCTGGCTGATATGATTAAACTGCGCCAGCAACTCACCCACGCCATCAAGCCCTTCCGCAACCACATCAAAAATAGTGCGATCATCAGCCACTGGCAGCTCTTGCGGCAGCTCACCAATCTTCAGCCCAGGCGCACGCCATACTTCACCCGAATCCGGTAAGCGGTCGCCTTTGACGATATGCATCATGCTTGACTTGCCCGTACCATTGCGGCCAATAATGCACACGCGCTCGCCACGGGTAATCTGCCATGAGACGCCCTCCAGAAGAGGGGTAGCGCCGTAAGCGAGTGATACTTGAGTTAATTTGAGCAAAGCCATTGTATTTCTCCTAAAATCTGCGATGTATTGTACAGATTCGCGCAGTGATTCGTTGGATATCTGTATTTAAGCCCTGGCACAGCTCTTTCACCACTCTACACAAGCAGCTAAGCTAGGCGCTGTTTGCCATAAAGCCCTCAGCTTTTGGTCTTTTCCTGAGCATTTATTTACTAGGATGTCGTATGCGCAGTCGTTATGTGTTACCTCTGATTTTTTTAATGACACTGTGCGCACCCTTATCTTCTGTGCAGGCAGCATCCTTAGCTCAGCAACGTGTTTTATATGATCAAGCCAAGCTGGCTCTCAGTAAAAACGATGCTTCAGTGTATTTAAATAATCGTACTGCGCTGCGCGATTATCCTTTAACGCCCTACCTTGCTTATGATGAACTCACCCAACGTCTACCTTCGGCCAGTAGCGCTGAAGTTGAGAAGTTTTTACTTGAGCATGGTGACTTACCGCAGATTAACTGGATGAAGCTGCGCTGGTTACGCTTACTGAGTGAGCGCCAGCACTGGCCATTATTTTTAAAATATTACAGCCCTGAACTAAAATTCACTGAGCTGGACTGTCGTTTCGCCGATTACCAATTGCAACATGGGCAGAGTCAAGCCGCCTTCGCCAGCGCAGAAAAACTTTGGCTGAGCGCCCGTTCTCAACCCAATGCTTGCGATGTGGTCTTCGATACTTGGCGTGATGCCGGATATTTAACCGAAGATAAAATCTGGCAGCGTTTAAAATTGGCCACCGATGCACGCAACTATGGTGTTGCCAACTATTTAATTACATTACTCGATAGCCAGCAAGCTCATGGCCAGCGCCTGATTGATGTTGCGAAAAAGCCTGACCTGCTGAAACAAAAAGAACGTTTCAGCAGTAGAGATCAGTACAGCGCAGAAGTGATTGCGCTGGGTTTACGCAAACTAGCCACGCAAGATTTGGATGCCAGCTTAGAGCTGCTCGGGCACTACGAAAAACAAGTTGCATTCAACCCCGCTGACCAGCTCACCCTAGCCAATGATATTGGTCTGCGCTTAGCTAAGCGCTTTGATCCTCGGGCCTTAGCTGTGATGCAAAAGTACGATCCGCAGATGCAAAACGTTAACTTAAGCGAATGGCGCGTCCGTCTATTGCTGCGCCTAGGTCGCTGGAGCGAAGCCCACCAAGTCATCCGCAACCTGCCTGACGGTCTCAGTGATAGCAACCGCTGGCGTTACTGGCAAGCACGCAGCTTGCAACTGGCACAACCCAAGAGTCAGCAGCCTTTAGTGATCTACCAACCTTTAGCACGCGAACGTGACTTCTATGGTTTTATGGCCGCAGATCACAGCCAGCAACCTTACCATTTGCAACACCAAGCCTTAGCGTTGCCACCGCAGACCCTACAAAAAGTCCGTAATGCGGCAGGTTTAAAGCGTTCTATTGAATTTGATAACCGAGATGAAATCACTGAGTCGCGCCGTGAGTGGTATCACTTAAGTAACTTTTTAAGCCGCGATGAGTTGGTTGCACAGGCACGTATTGCCTACGATATGGGCTGGTACTTCCCTGCCATTCGTAATATCAGCCAAGCTAAATATTGGGATGACTTAGACATTCGCTTCCCTATGGCACACCGCAGCAATTTTGTTGCCGAAGCGAAAACCCGCGGCTTGCAGTCTAGCTGGATGTTTGCCGTGACTCGGCAAGAAAGTGCCTTTATGGTGCAAGCAAAATCCCATGTCGGCGCAATGGGCTTAATGCAATTGATGCCCGCCACCGCTAAAGAAACCGCACAGCGCTATGGAATCACATTAGCCACTCCTCGCAGTGCAGTGATTCCAGCGATTAATATTCAGCTGGGTGCTGCTTATTTAAGCCAAGTCTTAGGTCAGTTTAATGGTAACCGCGTACTGGCTTCAGCTGCCTATAATGCAGGTCCTGGACGTGTACGCCAATGGCTACGCGATGCTAAGCATCTACCTTATGATGTATGGGTGGAAAGTATTCCCTTTGATGAAACCCGCCTCTATGTGCAAAACGTACTGACCTACTCAGTGATTTACGGTGACAAGCTTAAAACCCCCATGCCATTGGTTGAATGGCATGAGCGCTCGTTTGAGCATCAGTGATAGCGGCATCCGCCGAGTTAAGACAACAGCTTAAGCAGGCTGCTATAGCTTACAAGTTCTCGTAACGGTTCATATCCAACACACCCGCCTCGAGTGGCGCGCGCTCGCGGATATGTTCACTTAAGTCATGAAAGTATTCCCAAAACTGCGGATGCGTACGGCGTATCCCCCACTGCTCAACCACTCGGCGAAACGCAGCCTTATCCTTAACCTGCTCAAGCGCCCCAACAAAAGTGGGTATCTCAGCAGCGGGCACATTAAAGATAAAGTTGGGGTAACTGCTCAGCACTTCAGGGTAGACCGTTAAAGTATCCAGCCCAGGCTGATAGCGCAGCGATTCGCCCATCAAAAACGCCACATTACTGTGCGCTCTATTACGTAAAACGCTATACACCTCACGCTCACCATTGCTCATGGCCACCCGCACCATGCTCGCTTCAGGCAAGTAATCAATCACTTTAAAACCCGCAGCCGGACGACTGGCTAAGCGTGCTAACACATGCTCAACCTGAGCCGCCTCCCGAGTTAAACCTTGGCGATTACAATGCGCGCTACGGCAACGGTTGATCGGATCAGGTCGTGCATTCACCTGCGCAAAGCGCTTTAAGGTTCGCTGAGCAAAGACTTGCATACTGTGTGTCTTGGGCAAGCCCAGTGCGCTTTTTGTATTATTATCGATCTTGGTGTAATTGAGCCACAACTTGACCTGACCACTTTTTTGATACCAATCATTGAGCAGATCCTTACGCACTGCCGATGGCATTAAGCGTAAAAAGTTAACCTCTGCACCATTGCGAATCAAATCAAAATACAGTCGCGTTTGTGCTTGATGCGACACACTACCAAACACATCAAAGTTCACCACAAGCTGGTAATAAGTACGCTCTAATAGTGGGAAATCCAACAGCCACATGGTCTGCGGCACATCACCGATCAGGCCTTTACGCACAGAGGCACTGTCATGCTGACGGAAAACGCTCAATAAAGCTTGGTCATTACCCGACCAAATATGCGGCCAGTCCGGCAATTCTGTACTTTTGTAACGCTTACGGCGTAGGTTCTCATAGGCATGACGTTTTTTCTTATAGGCGGGCCAATCTGCAATCAAGTCCGCGATACCATCGAACTGCCCCGGCATCGCCAGCAAATGATTGACCTTGTCTTGGTAGACAAGATCTGCGACATACACATCATGTTCTGGGTCTTGAAAAAACGTCCAAAAATGATCACGAATCACATCCGTCGCAATCTGCCCACGACAGACCGGTCCGCGAATAAAGGTGCGTACAAAAAACTCGGCATCATCAAGCATAAATTGATAGCGCGCTTGCGCTGGAATCATCGCAAAAGTAGCAAAGGGATTATTGCGGGAAAAGGCACCATAACCTGGGACTTTATCAGTCTGCCAGTTATCAGCAAAAAACAATGATTTGACCCGCTCAAGCTTTTGCGCACTCATTGAGTAAGTGATATGGGTTTTATGCACAATGACATCAGCCACTGGCACAAAGCGGTAATACATACTGACACCGGGATCATCATTAGGGCGGCGCGTGACAATTTCTTTAACCGGCTCACCTGTCGGCGTACGTGAGCGCACGATACGGAAAAAATGCTGCTGATCAGCGTCGGCAAAATGGATATGCGCAATAAACAAATGCTCATACAACCAGCGACTGACCACTGACTCACGTGCACCGGACGCGTTTAAAAAGGCTTCCCATTGCTCGATCTGCTCTTGCTCAACAGCATTCGCGACCCAAGGCTGCCAATCCACTTGTGCACCAGCCTGCAACCACTGCTCAACACTAGCGTATTCACCATCAGTTAAGCCCGTCACTGCAAAAGGCATCCCGCCATGCGGGTTCTTTTGTGCATATTGAGCAAACTCATTGGGCTGTGGGCATTGATTACTGCGCGACAAAGCCACATCCAGATAATCCGGTAAGCGACTATTGGGCTCAAACGGTTGCTGACGGCCCAGCGCCAACATACCGGCTAACAGCGCGGCTTGCGGCTGATCTTTACCCAGCACGTCATAGAAACCTTTTTCACGCCAACCTGTTGTGGTCTGCGCATCAGTAAATAAGCGTGTAGTCGCTTGCGCTGTTTTCCGACCGCCATTATAAATCGGATCTTTATGAGCGCCGCGCTCAAGACCTTCGCCACTGCCTAGATTGAGCTGGCAAGGCGAGTCATAGCAGGCATGGCACGCGACACATTTCTGGGTAAAAATCGGTTGAATATGCTCGCGGTAGGTGGGTTGCACTGCAAATACTGCGTGGCTCAACAGCACACCTAAGACACTTAAATACCATGTTTTCATAACGCTATGAATGACCACGCAAACATTAAATTTAAACGCCGCAGTATAGAGGACTTATTAAGTATGGCTATGTAAAAGAATTCAGCAGATCACAGCATCAATGCTTAGGGTTTCACTCAAGCGGATGATGTTTTGCTATCATTGGTAACTTTTTGATTACACTGCATTTAATTAGGTAAACATCTATGGCCGACCATCTAGCACGTCAACACGCCCTTAAAGACGCATTAAAGCAACGTATTCTGGTGCTTGATGGCGCTATGGGTACGATGATTCAAAATCAAAAACTGTCTGAAGATGATTTTCGGGGTGAGCGCTTCGCTGACTGGCCACAAGACTTACAAGGTAACAATGACCTCTTAATTTTAACCCAGCCCGAGCTGATCCAAGAGATTGAAAAAGCTTACTTAGATGCCGGCGCAGATATTATTGAGACCAACACCTTTAGCTCAACACAAATCTCTCAAGCAGATTACGGCCTTGAATCTATTGCCTATGAGCTGAACTTTGAGGGTGCACGTATTGCCCGTGAAATGGCCGATGCAAAAACTTTAGAGACACCAGACAAACCACGCTTTGTCGCTGGGGTGCTTGGCCCAACCAGCCGTACCTGCTCACTCTCTCCAGATGTGAATAACCCAGGTTTTCGTAACGTCACCTTTGATATTCTGGTTGAAAACTACAGCGAATCCACCCGCGGCCTGATTAAAGGTGGCGTTGATATTATTATGATCGAAACCATTTTCGATACGCTCAACGCCAAAGCGGCGATTTTTGCGGTTGAAGGTGTCTTTGAAGAACTCGGTATTACCCTGCCGATTATGATTTCCGGCACCATTACTGATGCGTCAGGACGGACATTATCAGGGCAAACCACAGAAGCGTTCTGGAACTCGATCCGTCACTGTAAGCCATTATCAGTCGGTTTAAACTGCGCCTTGGGTGCTAAAGAGTTGCGCCCATACTTACAAGAACTCTCTGATAAAGCCGACACTTTTATCTCAGCTCACCCCAATGCAGGCCTACCCAACGCCTTCGCTGAATACGATGAAACACCTGAAGAAACCTCAGCTATGATTGAAGAGTTTGCTTCAGCAGGCTTTCTCAATATCGTCGGTGGTTGCTGTGGTACTACGCCTGAGCATATTCGTGCAATTGCCAAAAAAGTCGCTAAATTTCCACCGCGTGTGATTCCAGATATCCCTAAAGCTTGCCGCTTATCAGGCTTGGAACCTTTCACCATTGATCGCAACTCACTCTTTGTTAACGTGGGTGAGCGGACCAATATCACCGGTTCCGCACGCTTTGCTCGCTTGATCCGTGAAGACAATTACACTGAAGCCCTCGCCGTTGCTCTGCAGCAGGTTGAGTCCGGCGCGCAGGTGATTGATATCAATATGGACGAAGGGATGCTTGATTCTAAAGCAGCCATGGTCACCTTCCTCAACTTAATCGCCGGTGAACCTGATATCTCCCGTGTGCCGATTATGATTGACTCGTCCAAGTGGGAGATTATCGAAGCCGGTCTGAAGTGCATTCAGGGTAAAGGGATAGTCAACTCCATCTCAATGAAAGAAGGCGTTGAGCAGTTTATTGAACATGCCAAACTCTGCCGCCGCTACGGTGCTGCGGTCGTGGTGATGGCTTTTGATGAGCAAGGTCAAGCTGATACCGCAGCGCGTAAGCAAGAGATCTGTGCGCGCTCCTACGACATCCTAGTGAATCAAGTCGGCTTCCCACCGGAAGATATTATCTTTGATGCCAATATCTTTGCTGTGGCCACAGGTATTGAAGAGCACAACAACTACGCTGTGGACTTTATTGAAGCCTGTGGATGGATTCGCGATAACCTGCCGCATGCGTTGACCTCAGGTGGCGTGTCCAACGTATCCTTCTCCTTCCGTGGTAACAACCCTGTACGTGAAGCGATTCACTCAGTCTTTCTCTACTACGCCATTCAAAATGGCCTGAGCATGGGTATTGTCAACGCCGGCCAGCTAGAAATTTACGACCAAATTCCAACTGACCTGCGTAACAAAGTTGAAGATGTCATTCTCAACCGCCACCCAGGTGCGACTGAAGCTTTGCTGGCGATTGCTGAAGACTATCGCGGTGACGGCTCTGTTAAAGAAGTTGAAACCGAAGAATGGCGCAGCTTGCCGGTCAATCAGCGCTTAGAACACGCGCTGGTCAAAGGTATTACCCAGTGGATTGTTGAAGATACTGAAGAATCTCGCCAACAATTTTCACGCCCGATTGAGGTGATTGAAGGGCCACTGATGTCAGGGATGAATATCGTTGGTGACTTATTTGGTAGCGGTAAAATGTTCTTACCTCAGGTGGTGAAATCTGCCCGCGTGATGAAACAAGCTGTGGCGCACTTGGTACCCTTTATTGATGCTGAAAAAGGTGACAAACCCGAAGCCAAAGGTAAAGTCCTGATGGCCACGGTAAAAGGTGACGTACACGATATCGGTAAAAATATTGTTGCGGTGGTACTCGGCTGTAACGGTTATGACATCGTTGACTTAGGTGTGATGGTGCCTGCCGATAAGATTCTCAAAACTGCAATCGAAGAGAAATGCGATATTATTGGTTTATCGGGTCTGATTACACCTTCATTGGATGAAATGGTTAACGTAGCTAAAGAAATGCAACGTCAAGACTTCCATCTACCTTTGCTGATTGGTGGCGCGACCACTTCTAAAGCGCATACTGCCGTTAAAATTGATCCGCATTACAGCAATGATGCCGTAGTTTATGTGACTGACGCATCGCGTGCCGTGGGTGTAGTGACCACTTTATTATCCAAAGAGCTCAAACCTGAATACACGCGTAAAATTCGTGAAGAATACGCAGAAATGCGTGAGCGCATTGCTGCGCGCACGGTACGCACCAAACGCCTGACCTACGAGCAAGCCTTAGCTAATAAGCCTGAGTACGACTGGACTGACTATCAAGCACCCAAGCCGCAGGTGACAGGTACTCAGCGTCTATTTAATATCGATTTAGCGGTACTGGCTGAATATATTGACTGGACACCTTTCTTTATCTCGTGGAACTTAATCGGTAAATACCCGCGTATTTTCAAAGATAAAGTGGTGGGTGAAGCAGCCCAGGTACTCTTTGCTGAAGCACAAGAACTGCTGAAAAAAATGATCGATGAAAATCTGATTGAAGCACGTGCAACCTTTGCGTTTTGGCCCGCCAATCAAGTCAATCATGATGATATTGAACTCTACGATGACAATGGCAAGCCCATTGCCATGTTGCATCATCTGCGCCAGCAAATCGAAACCAGCGGTGGCAAGCCCAATATGTGCTTGTCTGACTTTGTCGCGCCCAAAGAGAGCGGCGTGACTGACTATGTTGGCGGCTTTATTGTCACTGCAGGTATCGGTGTCGATGAGCTGGCTAAGTCCTACCAAGCTGCAGGCGATGACTACAATGCCATCATGGTACAAGCTCTGGCGGACCGCTTAGCCGAGGCCTGTGCTGAGTGGCTACACCAAGAAGTCCGCACCAAGTACTGGGGCTATGTTGATACAGAAGAACTGAGCAATGATGATCTGATCCGTGAAAAATACAAAGGAATTCGTCCGGCACCGGGCTACCCTGCTTGCCCTGACCATACGGAAAAAGACACGCTATTTAAGTTACTAGACCCCAACCAAGACTTTGGTGTGACCATGACTGAGCACTTCGCGATGTTCCCCACTGCTGCCGTCAGCGGCTGGTACTTTGCCAACCCGAACGCGCATTACTTTGCCGTGGGTAAAATTGAAAAAGACCAAGTGCAAAGCTATGCCAAACGCACTAATCAAGATATGGAGTACACCGAACGCTGGTTGAGCCCAGCACTGGCTTACGAGGAATAAGTCCTGAGGGCGGATGATTTACAGTCAGCCGCCCTACTCTTTTTAAACAGCTTACACTCCACTCAACGATTCTCTCCACCCCTCCTTATACCTAAATAGCATCTTCTTATGATAAATAATTACTTTATCGCATAAGCAATGATTGCTACTGTAGGCGTTATTCTGCACCCCATGCCACACGCTTACAGCGGTTTGATACAGGGATTTCCATGTATATTTACGACCATTACGACCAACATATCGTTGAAGATCGCGTAGAACAATTTCGCGATCAAACCCGCCGCTACTTTGCCGGCGAACTCTCTGAAGATGAATTCTTGCCCCTGCGCCTACAAAATGGCCTCTATGTGCAACGCCATGCTCCTATGCTGCGCATTGCCGTACCTTACGGCCTGATGTCCAGCGCACAGTTGCGTATGCTGGCTCATATCACCCGCAAATATGATAAAAGCTATGCTCATATCACTACGCGTACTAACGTCCAACTGAACTGGCCAAAACTTGAAGATGTACCTGATATTTTAGCTGACCTGGCCAGCGTACAGATGCATGCGATCCAGACCAGCGGTAACTGTATTCGTAATACCACCACCGATCAGTTTGCCGGTGTGGCTCGTGACGAACGCATTGACCCACGTCCATGGTGCGAACTGATTCGCCAATGGTCGACTTTCCACCCTGAGTTTGCTCGTCTACCGCGTAAGTTTAAAATTGCTGTCAACGGCTGCGCACATGACCGTGCTGCGATTGAAGTGCACGATATTGGCCTAGAAGCAGTACACAATGATGCCGGTGAATTAGGCTTTCGCGTGTTAGTGGGCGGTGGCTTGGGGCGCACCCCCATTGTCGGTAGCTGTATTAATGAGTTCTTACCTTGGCAGCACTTACTCAGCTACTTAGAAGCCACTTTGCGCGTCTATAATCGCTTTGGCCGCCGTGATAATAAGTTTAAAGCGCGCATTAAAATACTAGTCAAAGCACTGACGCCCACTGTATTCGCTGAACGTGTTGCTGAAGAATGGGCCCATTTGAAAGACGGCCCCATCACTTTAACCGAAGAAGAAGTACAGCGCGTTTCGCAACACTTTACTGATCCAGACTATTTAACCTTAGAGGATCAGGATCAAGCTCTGGCCACACTGGATGCTGAGCACCCAGGCTTTGCTCGCTGGCGCAGTCGTAACGTGGTCAGCCATAAAAAACCCGGCTATGCAGCGGTCACTTTATCCTTGAAAAAAACCGGCATTGCACCCGGTGATGTAACCGATCAGCAACTGGAACTTGTGGCTGAACTGTCTGAACACTACAGTTTCTCGGAAGTGCGTAACACTCACGAACAAAATATGGTGTTAGCTGATGTTGAACAGAGCAAACTCTTTGAGTTATGGCAGAAGTTGCGTGATAACGGTTTTGCCACGCCAAATATTGGTTTACTGACTGATATTATTTGCTGCCCTGGCGGCGACTTTTGTAACTTGGCCAATGCTAAATCCATTCCAGTGGCTGAAGCGATTCAAGAACGCTTTGAGAACTTGGATTATTTATTTGATATCGGCGATTTAGACCTGAACATTTCAGGTTGCATGAACGCCTGCGGCCATCACCATATTGGTCATATTGGTATTTTAGGCGTGGATAAAAAAGGCGAGGAATTCTATCAAGTCTCATTAGGCGGTAACAGTGGCCGTGCAGCAACCTTAGGTAAAATTCTGGGCCCATCTTTTGCCCAAGATTTGATGCCTGATGTCGTCAGCAAAATCATTGATGTCTATATCGAAAACCGAACCCCTGAAGAGCATTTCATTGATACTTTTAACCGCATTGGTATCACTCAGTTTAAGGAGCGTGTCTATGCAAGCAATCATTAAAAACAATCAAGTGATTGATGATCACTGGACATTGCTCAGTGCTGATACGCAATTGCAGCAAGCGCTAGACACCCAGCACGCGATTATCCCATTGGCACTGTGGCAAGCGCACAAAAATGAGCTGCAAAGCGTCGCACCTTTAGGTATTTGGCTTGAAGCAGGTCAGGCAATTGAAGATATCAGCGATGATCTTGCGCGCTTCTCTGTGATTGCGCTAAATTTCCCAGGCTGTAACGATGGTCGTCACTTCAGTAGCGCACGTTTATTACGTGAGCGTTATGCCTATACGGGTGAAGTGCGTGCCATTGGTGATGTATTACGTGACCAGTTGTTCTTTATGCAGCGCTGCGGCTTTGACGCCTATGTGATTCGTGCCGATCGCTGCCCTATTGATGCACTTAAGAGTCTCACAGAACTCTCAGTAAGCTATCAAGCTGCATATGATCAAAGTCTGCCGCTCTACCGTCGCCGTTCTGCCTAGCGGTGGTCGAACACCATAGCTTCACTTAAATGCACGCAGTCATCGATGACTGCGTGCATTTCTCATTGTGCGACAAGATGTATATACACCCCTCTCTTGGCTGTTTTATCTTTGCTAGCGCTCAACTATCAACATTGACTCATAGCAGCACAAGACCAACGCGAGCCTGCACGGGCTTATTAGGTCTGTAGTAGGTCATTGCTCTAGCCAATCAACAGGCATAAAAAAACCCCAGACAAGCTGGGGTTTTTTAAACTCAGAAAATTACTGAGCTTGTGCTTCTACTGACGCTTCTACACGACGGTTAACTGCACGACCTTCGCGTGTTGCGTTGTCAGCAACTGGACGCTCTTTACCGTAACCAACTGCATTAATACGGTTAGATTCTACGCCAAACTGATTAACCAAAGTATCACGTACCGCGCCAGCACGACGCTCTGATAACTTCTGGTTGTAAGCAGCGTTACCTGTTGCGTCAGTGTGACCTTCAACAGTTGTTGCTGTTTGTGGGTACTGTTTCATGAACTCAGCTAAGTTTTCGATATCGCTGTAGCTGTCTTGCTTAACGTTAGCTTTGTCAAAATCAAATTTAACATCAAGCTCAACGCGTACAGATTCAGCTTCAACTTCTTCGTATACTACTGGCTCAACTGGAGCAGCTACTGGCTCAACATAAGGAGCTGGTGCTACTTTAGGGCTACCACCGAAGTTTACACCAACACCAACACCTGCCATCCACTCAGACTGGTGGTTGTCGAAACCGTGCATACCGTCAACGCTTGCTTTAGCAAATACGTTTTCAGTGAAGTAGTACTTAGCACCGGCACCGATGTTTGCAAAAGTAGTGTGATCACGACCTGAGCGAGCTGGTGGGTTGCTGATGCTCTGGTGGCCCATACCTGCTGAAACATAAGGACGCAGACCAACGCCTGGCGTACCAAAGTGGTATACAGCGTCAAGTGAACTCAGGCTGCCACGAACTTTCTTGCTTCCTGTAGGGCCGCGATCATCAAAATTCAGACGCTTATACTCACCATACGATAAGTTTAATGAAACATCGTCAGTTAAGAAGTAGCCAACAGAACCACCATACAGGTTACCGTCGTCCATATTGCGGTAGCTATCAGTGAAGTAACGCTTAGCAAATGCTTCAGCTTCAACTGCACCTTGGCCTTGAGCGAATACGCCCAAAGAAGAAACAGCTAGTACAGAACCAATGGCTAAACCCAAGGTGCTTTTTAATTTCATGTTATACGATCCTCGTCATTTTTCTTAGTTTCTAGCAAGCACGACAAATAATTAGTATCTGACATACCTTAAAACACTTAGACTTCTATTATATGCGAAAAGTTCGCACGTAGTCGATCTATTGCTCGTTTATAACGCATTTTTGTTGCGCTTAAGCCCAAGTGCATAATACTGGCAATATCTTGGAACTCAAGCTCAGCAACAAAACGTAAAATTATTATTTCTCGATCGATGGCATTAACACCGACCAGCCAGCGATCCAGATCATTGTTTTTAGTATCAATGGGCTCTGGATCAATTTCTTCATCTAAAGGATTTAAACTGAGCGCATCAAATAACCGACGTTTACGCCGATCTTTTCGATACTGGGTCGTGCATTCATTATAGGTAATACTGTAGAGCCATGTTTTAAACTTAGATTTTCCTTCAAACTTTTTCAGACCATACAAGACTTTAAGCATAATTTCCTGACTGACATCATCAGCATCACGATCATTACCCAAATAGCGCGCGCACACATTAAATAAGGTGCGTTGATAACGACGCATCAGTTCCTCATAGGCTCGTGTCACATGAAACAATTCATTTTTAGCATGCACAACAAGCTCCTCATCACTGAGTTCCTCGGGTACATAACGCTGATGAGGCACTTTTATATCAGTCAAAACAAGTCAAACCAGCTATCAAAATAAATGCTGCGAACAACGACAGGGTTCATCGTTACGTAAATCGTACTTAAAAACTAACGGCTTATTACTTTCTGCTCAAGCAACACTCGATTAGCAATATAAAACCACTCGCCACTCTCGTTGACTATAATTGTTTTCACTGTGCCCATCTCTTCAATA
Organism: Thiopseudomonas sp.; assembly: GCA_035647155.1. Classification (GTDB taxonomy): domain Bacteria; phylum Pseudomonadota; class Gammaproteobacteria; order Pseudomonadales; family Pseudomonadaceae; genus Denitrificimonas. Next base: position 20,879 of record DASRNZ010000200.1, on the reverse strand, counting down.
CGCCCTTCAATATCATCGACTTGCACCTGTTGGCCCAACTCGTAAAGTTCGCGCACATAGATACCTGCAATGATTTGGCTAGCAATGCCTTTACTGGCCAATCCCAGTGCCAAGGCACAAGCCAAGCCAATAGTCAGCAGCACAATGACTACAACATAGTTGAGCAGCTCAGCTTTGATTTCTAGCTGGCCAATGGCAACCGACACACTGATAATAATCACCATGCTCTGCACAATGCGGCCTAAGCCGGCTGCATACTCTAAGCGCACACCTTCAGCCGCACCTTTAACCATAGTGTTGAGTAACTGCGCCAATAAAATACCTGCCAGCAACACCAATGCGGCAGCAAACATTTTAGGTAAGTACAACGCCAGCACATCTAATGTGGCTGAGACACGCTCAAGGCCTAAAGACTCAGCGGCCGAAACCAAGAAAATCAGCAACACAAACCAGTAGACGATTTTACCAACCAGTGTCGAAACCTGCGCTTTAATGCCGATACGCGCTAACAACTTGGTCAAACCTGTTCCACTCATTAAGCGATCCAAGCCCACCTTAGCCAATAGCTTGGATAATAAAGTATCCAGCAACTTAGCCGCCAAAAACCCTAAAATAACAAGAATTAAAGCACCAAATAAATTCGGAATAAAACTGGCTATTTTGATCCACAAACTGCTCATCGCACCGACTAGATTTTGTGTCCAAGAATCAAGTTGCATAATTAATCAGCCTTGTTTGCAGTATTTTTTTCAGATAAATTCGAAACCGGTTGCATATGCTCTGAGCCTCTGCTCAAGCCTATTAAAACCGACTCAAGAGCCCGGCCAAACAGCGAAAAAACTGCTCCTGCACCCAGCTGCCGATTAGCCTTTTTGAGTACTTTATCAAGCGAGACAGCATCGTGCGTCTGAGACTCAGATGCTTTCAGCATATCGCGCAGTGACTGTTCAAAGGGATCTTTCATCATATCCTATGTCAATCCTATGTGCTTCGTCTTATCTAGACAGGTCAATATACATTCTATTATAGCCAACGCAGCCAGCGAAAAAACAACCATTGACCCACGATCAACACGCCAAGCACTGCACAAGCGATTAAGAATCCATAAGGATGTTCAGAACCAGGAATACCACCCACATTAATTCCCAAAAGCCCTGTTGCAAAGGTTAAAGGCAAGAAAAAACCCGTCACAATCGCCAACATATACATGGTGTGTCCCATGCGCTCATTACGCCGACGCTGCTCAGTCTCTAAAACCAAACCAATACGTTCACGGGTTAACTCTAACTCTTCAAGATGCAATGTTAGACGGTTATTAAGCTCATTCCAATACAAGGCATCTTCAGGCATAAACCACGGCTCTTGACTCAGCGTAAGCATGGCAAACACATCGCGCTGCGGAGCTAAAAAACGGCGCAAATTCGCCGCACGCCTGCGCCCCTGCAGTAAAGATAAAACAGCGGGGGCATAGCGCTTATCATTGTCTGTACGTTCTTCTTCTTGATCAACAGTATCTGCTAACTGGCTTATGGTATGTTCAATACGGTCGGTTAAACCTTGCGCAAGAAACAATAATAATTCTGAAGTGTTTTTCGGACCAAAACCTTTTTCAAAGGCCTTGATCAACTCATCAGTTACCTGCACAGGACGCTGACGCAAAGAGTACAGATACTGCGCATTAGCAAAAATACGCAACGAAATCATATCCTCCGGATCAAAATGAGGATTGAGATTAATCGCCCGTAAAAACAGCAGTAGCTCTTGATTTTCTAAACGCAGGACTCGAGGTCGCGTGTTTTCTTCAAGTAAAAGATCACATACAAACTCATTGAGGCCACTGCCCTCACGTAGCCATTGTTCTGCATATTGATGACTGCGCTCCCAATGTAGCCACAGACTTTCATGTTCAGCTAGCTGCAAACTGGCTAACTGAGTGAATGTCTGCGCTCGCGCCGAACCTTTACCATCTAAAACAAAAGCATGCAGCAAGCCTTGGCTCAATCGATCGGAATGCTGCATGCTTGGACTCACAATAACCGCCCTATTACTGCGGTATGCTTAATGCAGTCGCAGACACAATAATGCCATTGTTATCAGCATAAACATATTCACCTGGACGGAAAGTTACACCGCCAAAAGTCACCACAACGTTTAAATCACCGATATCACGTTTATCCGTTTTCATCGGGTGACTGGCCAATGCCTGAATACCTAAATCTGTTTGCGCTAAAATATCCACATCTCGCACACAGCCGTAAACAATAATGCCGGCCCAACCATTTTCTGCAGCTTTAGCGGCAAGCATATCGCCCAATAACGCACGACGCATTGAACCACCACCATCAACCACCATCACTTTACCCTGACCTGGCTGAGCCACTTGCGCTTTAACCACTGAGTTATCTTCATGGCATTTGACGGTGACAATTTCACCACCAAAAGAGTCGCGCCCACCAAAGTTTGCAAACATTGGCTCCACAACTTGCACTTCAGGGTACGCATCACAAAGATCAGGGGTTATATATTGCATGGTGATTTCCTTTTGCTGATTTAAAAACAAGTAACACAGTTTAGCGTAAATAATCGTTTAGGATAAGCCTTGCACATCTGTGCCCTGCTTGACTCTAGAGTACAGATCGCATTGAGGCTATGAGTTCAACAATAACTCACCGGACAAACCATTATTTTCCAAGATTTGACGTAAGCGAATTAAAGCATCCACTTGAATTTGTCGCACACGCTCACGAGTTAAGCCCATTGCATAACCAATATTTTGCAGAGTTTGACAATCATAACCGCGCAAACCAAAGCGCCGCAGCAATACTTCACGGTGACGCTGATTCAGCTCTGAGATCCACTGATCAATACTGAGAGCTAAATTATCACGCTGAATAAAGTCACTGGGATCACACTGATTTTCATCCACTAGCATATTCAACAAAGTCATATCAGAATCATCTGAATGAGTGGCATCCAACGACAGAGCACGCTCATTGAACTCATACATTTTCTGCACATGCGCCAAAGTCACACCCAAGTGCTGAGCTATTTTTTCCTGACTGGGCAACTCACCGTGCTGCTGAGTGAGCTCGCGCACGGCTCTTAAATAAGTATTCAGCTCTTTGGAAACATGCACAGGCAAGCGCACTACCCGCGAACAGTTCATAATTCCGCGCTCAACAGCTTGGCGAATCCACCAGGTGGCATAGGTTGAAAAACGATAACCACGCTCAGGATCAAACTTTTTAACCGCATGAATCAGGCCTAAATTACCTTCCTCAATCAAATCCAGCAGTGCTAAACCACGGTTTTGGTAACGCTTAGCGATACTGACCACTAGACGCAGATTACTTTCAATCATACGTTGGCGAGCTGCATGATCACCCTCTAAAGCACTGCGCGCATAAGTCACTTCTTGCTCAGCGGTCAGTAGAGGTGACTGACCAATAGCATCCAGATACATTTGTGTTGTATCTAAACTTTTTAAGCCCTTTACTTCACTATGACTATTTTTTTCTTTCGTCGGCACTAACTTTTCTGGCTGCTCTTCTTTGCACTCTTCACGATCAACCGACACGTCATCTGTTAAATCCTGTACCCAATTCCTTTTTTTCATCACTCACCACCTTTCATCCTGTCAGATAGTCGACTGCAGCCTCTCAATATATTGATTGCCACAGTCGTATTTCTGCTGGATCAGGTGGGTGTATCAGCTAACGCTTGGGTAAATATTGCAATGGATCAACCGGCTTGCCTTGGCGACGGATTTCAAAGTGCACCTTAACCTGCTCTGTTCCAGTTGAGCCCATTTCTGCTATTTGCTGCCCTGCTTTAACTGCTTGTCCTTCCTTCACCAGCAGACGTCGGTTGTGGCCGTAAGCACTGATAAAGGTGTCATTATGCTTAATGATCACCAGCTCACCGTACCCTCTTAAGCCACTCCCTGCATATACAACGCTGCCAGCAGCAGTTGCCACAATAGGTTGTCCGAGCGTGCCAGCAATATCAATGCCTTTATTCAAGCTGGTATTTGAAGAAAACATGCCTACCAGCGTGCCAGACGCAGGCCAGAGCCATTTGCCGCTTTTCCCCACGGCAACCGAAGGAGAAGTTTTTTGCGTTGTTGTGATGGGGTTCGCAGGCTTGGAGACAGGAACTGGCTTCGCTCGAGCCGCAGGCGCTGGCTTTTTAGTGGTTTTAGCAGCGGGTGCTTTAGCTAGTACTGATGTACTCGACGCGTTCGAGAAACGAATCACTTGGCCCGGCACAATCGTATAGGGTGCGCCTATACCATTGTGTGCAGCTAATGATTTCCAGTCCCAACCAAAACGAAAAGCAATGGAATATAGCGTATCACCACGCTGTACAACATGCTGACCACGGGTCACAGGATTCGCTTGACGCTGTTTCGCTCCGTATGAGCGATCAACGATAGGTGCTTTGCCTGAGGTGCCTGAGCATCCCAGTAGCAGACTGCTGACCATCAGTAAGCAGAGCCACTTTATACGGATTATATGTCTTGCAGATAATATAAATTGAACTGGCTTCACGCCGAACTCCTAGACGATTTAACAGAGTAATGCACTCAAATTACTGACTTGCGTAACGCTCAATAGCCATCACTAAGACAATACCGCATAACATCAACAACACAGCTGATAGCAACTGAGGGTTACTTTGAAATAAATCTGCATAGTGCCACGGTAAAATATTTTCTTGCAGCAACGGCACTTCAACACCTTGGCTATCTGTGCGCCATGTCAAAGTCTGTTTCCATGGCCACACTTTATTTAATGAGCCAAACATAATCCCTGTTAATAGAGCCAAGGTCAGATCTCGAAAACGCTGTAAAGCGGCTTGTAATACCCTTGCAAAAGCCAACAAACCAAACAAGCAGCCGCCGGCAAATACCACTAGCACGCTTAAATCCAGCTGTTTTACAGCCAACAAAACAGTGGGGTATAAACCCATTAGCAGTAAAATAAAACTACCGGAAATGCCCGGCAAAATCATGGCACAAATAGCAATTGCACCGGCAAAAAACAAACTGAGCGGATCATGCCCCCACGCCACTGGCGAAGCTACAGTAATCCACCAAGCAAAACCTGCACCCGCGGCAAAGGCCAGCCAACGACTGATATGCCAACGCTGAATATCACGCCCAACCAAATAACAGGAGACTAGAATCAAACCAAAGAAAAATGACCAAAGCGCAATCGGCTGTGTTTCTAATAGCCAAGTAATCACCCGTGCTAAACTTAAAACACTCAGTAAAATGCCAGAAAACAAAATCAATAGAAAGTTAGCATTGGCCAACTGCCAAGCCTGTTTAACCTGCCCTTTGAAGAGCAGTAATGCTGCCTCAGGAATACGCGATAAGGCACCCAGCAACTCATCGTAAATACCGGTAATAAAAGCCACAGTACCACCTGATACGCCCGGAACAACATCGGCAGCACCCATGGCCATGCCTTTGACAAATAATAAAACTTTATTTTTCACGCTAAGGTTCCAGCTAATAAGGGCACAAAACGCACATCATCTAACGCGCGCTGTACAAATCCATTTTTTTCACGAATGATTAACAATAATTTTTGTTTATCATCTTCGCCCACAGGTATGACTAAACGACCACCTACAGCAAGCTGATCCAACAATGCTTGCGGCACTTGTGTCGCACCAGCGGTGACAATAATGCCATTATAGGGTGCCAGTGCATTCCAGCCCTCCCAACCATCTCCCCAGCGGTACAGCACATTACGTAAATTCAGTGCTGCTAAACGTTCTTTCGCGCGCTCTTGTAACCCTTGAATACGCTCAACCGAGAACACACGCTCAACCAACTGAGCCAAGACCGCTGTCTGATAACCTGAGCCCGTACCGATTTCTAAGACTTTATCCAGCGGCCCATCGGCTAAGAGCAACTCAGTCATACGCCCAACAATATAGGGCTGAGAAATGGTCTGATTACTACCAATGGGCAACGCGGTATCTTCATAAGCACGATGCGCTAAAGCTTCATCAACAAATAAATGACGTGGGGTCTTGCGAATCACATCCAAGACTTGCGGGTTACTCAACCCCTCATCACACAAGCGCTGAACCAAGCGCTCACGGGTGCGCTGCGAGGTCATACCAATCCCTAGGCGTTGTAAATCGTCCCGCTGAGAATTCACAATAATTCCTCCAACCAGTGTTGCAACTCATCGATTTGCGGATGAAAGGTGCGATCCAATTGCAGTGGTGTAATTGACACATAGCCCTGCGACACTGCATGAAAATCAGTGCCTTCTTCGCCGTCTTCAACCTCACCCACCGAGGCTAACCAATAGCATTTCTTACCGCGCGGGTTCACAGTGAGCACTGGTGCTGCGGCCCGGGCACGATGCCCAAGGCGCGTGAGCTGAATACCTTTAATTTCATTCAGCGGTAAATCGGGCACATTGACATTAAATACAGTGCGCGGCAGCAGAGATAAGTCGCCATGCGCTTCAATTAAACGCCGTGCAAACCATGCTGCAGTGGGTAAGTTTTGTGTTTGACGTGACAGCAAAGAAAAGGCAAACGAGGGACGCTGTAAAAAACGCCCTTCTAACGCAGCAGCAACCGTCCCTGAATACAGAACATCATCACCCAGATTAGCACCTTGGTTAATACCTGCCACCACCATATCCATGGTTTCAGGCAGCAAACCATGCAGGCCTAAATGCACGCAATCGGTTGGAGTGCCATTCATGCTGATATAACCATTGCTTAAGGTTTGTGGATGCAGCGGGCGATCTAAGGTCAGCGAACTGCTGGCACCGCTGCAATCTTGCTCAGGGGCAATAATTGTACAACTAGCATAATCACTTAACGCATGATGTAACGCAGCTAAACCCGGTGCATTTACACCATCATCATTGGCAATTAAAATTCGCACGCCTGCACCGCCTCAGTCACCGATAACAACTCAACCAACTCTCGCAAGACCACTGTGGCAAAACAACCCGGTGGTAAAATAAAATGCACTTGCAGGCAATCTTCTGCAGTAAATGTCCAAGTTAAGTCACGCACCGGCAAACGTAAAATACGACGCTCTTGCTGCAAATTAGCGCGCTCCAACCACGTACACAGCTCTGACACAGTAGCCGCCACTGCCAACTCATCCGCTAATGTTTGCCCTTGACTGACTAACTCACCGTCACCCCATAAAGGACCAGTGGGATGTACATCCAGTTGTGCTAAACGCGGATCATGACACTCTTCGGCACCGGCGAGAAAAAAACTACGGCTACCGCTAAAGGCTAAAACATCACCCACTTGAGCAATATTCCAGGTCTTATTTTGCACGCGCTGCGCTAACACACGATTAAAAATCGTACTGCGGCCCGTGGATAATAAACGTGAGCGCAAATTGCGTTGCACTGGCAGCTCTTTACGCTGCGCATATTCAAGTGCACCGAGGACATTATTGCCATTTTCGCCAAAGCGCTGTAAACCAAAATAATTGGGTACGCCTTGCGCTGCAATCATCTGCAAACGTTTTTCCAACGCTGCATGGTCGGCTTTTAAATCGGTTAAACGAATGGTAAAACCATTGGCTGAATGCGCGCCACGTTGCAGCTTACGACTGTGGCGCTGAATATCTAAAATATGTAAATCTTCGCCTTCCGCGGCACTCAGCTGCGGATCGCTTTTACCCGGCAAATGAATACTAAACCACTGCCGGGTTAAGGCTTGACGATCTTTTAAACCTGCGTAACTGATTTGGCGTAAAGAAACGCCTGCAGCCTTAGCTAAACGGCGTGCGGCTTCCTCAGTATTGAGCATGCGTTTTTCCACCCAGATCCACAGGTGCTCACCGCTGCCAGATAAAGGAATATCTAAGACTTCATCCACCTGAAAATCTTCTGCACAGGCTTTCAGCTGTGCACTACCGCAAGGTTCACCCCAAGCCAAAGGGCCGAGTAACTCAAGTTCGTTCATGCTTTCACCAACATCACTACAGCGTGTGCGGCAATACCTTCTTCACGACCGACAAAGCCTAAACTTTCAGTGGTGGTGGCTTTAACATTAACTTGATCCAGCGCAACCTGCAGATCAGCAGCAATATTTTCGCGCATGGAAACAATATGCGGTGCCATTTTAGGTGCTTGTGCAAGCACTGTGGTATCCACATTGCCGACTGCCCAACCTGCTTGATTAAGCAAAGCTAGCACATTGCGTAATAAATCACGGCTGTCCGCGTCTTTATAGGTAGGATCAGTATCTGGAAAATGCTGACCAATATCACCCAAAGCAGCAGCGCCCAATAGCGCATCAGTCAGCGCATGCAATAGGACATCGCCATCAGAGTGCGCCACAAAGCTTTTATTGTGAGCAATTTGCACACCGCCCAGAGTAATAAAATCACCGGACTGGAAGCGGTGTACATCATAGCCATGACCTATACGCATGCTGTTACCTGATTGTTAAAAATAAGCGGGATTCTACACCGTTTTAACGGTGCAGACCCGAACTGCCTGTAAATCTCATTGCTGTTTTAGGCTGACAACGCCTGCGCATGAAAACGTAAGTGCTCATCAATAAAACTAGCAATAAAATAGTAGCTGTGATCGTAGCCCGGCTGCAGTCGCAAGGTCAGCGGGTAGCCCGCTCGATCGGCCGCCTCTTGCAATGCCGACGGCTTGAGCTGTTCAACTAAAAAGCTATCCGCATCGCCTTGATCCACTAGCATCGGTAGATGTTGCGTGGCTTTAGCCATTAAAGCGCTGGCATCCCACTCCATCCAGGTTTCTCGCTGCGTACCCAGAAAATTAGAAAACGCTTTTTCACCCCAAGGACACTGGGTCGGCTGGCAGACTGGCGCAAAGGCAGACACCGACTGATAACGCTGCGGCTCACGTAATGCAGCAATCAATGCACCATGCCCACCCATTGAGTGGCCACTGATACTGCGCTTGTCTGAGACCGGCAAGTGTTTCTCAATCAACGCTGGCAGCTCATCCACCACATAATCATACATGCTGTAATGCTCAGACCAAGGCGCTTGTGTGGCATTGATATAGAAGCCTGCCCCTAAACCAAAGTCCCAAGCACCCTCGGCATCATCAGGCACACCTGCACCACGCGGACTGGTATCTGGAGCAACAATAATCAGTCCCAACTCCGCAGCGACTTTAAGTGCACCGGCTTTTTGCATAAAGTTTTCATCGGTGCAGGTTAAACCTGATAACCAATATAAGACCGGCAACGGCTGACCTAATTCAACTTGTGGCGGTAAATACACGGCAAACTGCATACTGCAATTGAGCACAGCAGACTGATGTTCATAGCGCACATGCTGACCGCCGAAGACTTTTTGTGATGATAATTGTTGTAACGACATCATGACCTCCAAAGACAATTGCTTAGGCCAACTGACCCAGCAGCCAGCCTAAACGTATGCGGTTGTTGATTAAAAATGAATCACGCTACGAATACTTTGACCTTCGTGCATCAAATCAAACGCCTTATTGATATCTTCTAAACCCATGGTATGAGTAATAAAAGTATCCAGCGGGATCTCGCCACTTTGCGCTTTAGCGACATAGCCTGGCAACTCGGTGCGACCTTTTACACCACCAAAAGCACTACCGCGCCATACTCGTCCAGTCACTAATTGGAACGGACGCGTACTGATCTCTTGACCGGCACCGGCCACACCAATAATCACCGACTCGCCCCAACCTTTGTGACTGCACTCCAGTGCGGCACGCATCAAATCAACATTACCGACACACTCAAAAGAATAATCCACACCGCCATCAGTCATTTCAATAATGACGTCTTGGATCGGCTTATCAAAATCCTTCGGATTAACGCAATCAGTCGCACCCAACTCGCGGGCAATATCAAACTTACCTGGGTTGATATCAATGGCAATAATACGGCTGGCCTTGGCCATTTTTGCGCCAATAATCGCCGCCAGACCAATCCCGCCTAAACCGAAGATGGCAACCGTTGCGCCCTCTTCCACTTTAGCGGTATTGAGTACAGCACCAATACCTGTGGTGACACCACAGCCCAATAGACAGATTTTTTCTAGCGGCGCTTCTTTAGGCACTTTAGCCAATGAGACTTCAGCCACTACGGTGTACTCAGAAAAAGTCGAAGTGCCCATATAATGGTAAATCGGCTCCCCTTTGTAAGAGAAACGACTCGTGCCATCAGGCATTAAGCCTTTACCTTGGGTCTCACGTACGGATTGGCACAGGTTGGTTTTACCTGAGGTACAGAATTTACATACACGGCACTCCGCGGTGTACAGCGGAATCACATGATCGCCCACTTCAAGCGAGGTCACGCCTTCGCCGAGTGCTTCAACAATACCACCGCCCTCGTGGCCTAAAATAGCTGGGAAGATCCCTTCTGGATCATCACCCGACAAAGTAAAAGCATCGGTATGGCAGACGCCACTGGCAACAATACGCACCAATACTTCACCCGCTTTGGGTGGCGCAACATCGACTTCAACAATTTGTAAGGGTTGACCTGGACCAAAGGCAACCGCAGCGCGTGATTTAATCATTTTACTCTCCAGAATATCTATAGTGACAAAGCATAGCAGAGACCTGCAGGCGTTGGGCTAGCAGTGCTAGCTATATATGTCAGAAAGTGTGAGTCAATCAGTGTAGGCTGGAGAACATACCTTATTAATTTAAAAGCCGAGTATCAGCATGCCAAACACACGCATAAAAGGATCGAACCAGAGACGTATCGTGCCCACTGCACAACAAAGCAGTGAGTCACTAGAGCTGCAAATCGCTTCTTTTTTAAACTCAGGCGGCGTGATTGAAGAAATACCACGCGGCGTCACAGGGCAAGTCTTCACCCCGATGGCAAAGAAGTCTTGATCGCTTTATTTTAAACTATCAGCAGGAAGCAGCGTTTGCAGTAGCTGCAAATCTTCAGGTCGGGTAATTTTAATATTACTGGCACTGCCCTCAATCACCCGCGGGGCAAAACCCGCCCACTCCATAGCGGATGATTCATCCGTCACCGCAACACCGGCTTGCAACGCATTGGTTAAAGCGCGCTGCAACAACCCAAAACGAAACATTTGCGGGGTTAATGCATGCCAGATCACACTGCGATCAATGGTTTTTGCAACTCGACCATCAGTACCCACCTGCTTTAAGGTATCGCGTGCTGGCACCGCCAATAAACCACCCACCGGATCATCGGCTAATTCAACCAGCAAACGATCCAAGTCTTGACGCTCAAGCAGAGGGCGCGCTGCATCATGCACCAACACCCAATCATTCGCCTGCGCGCCAGGGCCTTCTAGGGCCTGTAAAGCGTTCAGTACAGAATCTGCACGCTCTGCACCACCTATCACGGTATAAATGCGCTGATCTGTAGCTAAGCCCAATTTTGGCCACCAATGATCATGCTCAGCTAGAGCAACAATAACGCCACGCACACTAGGATGATCTAAAAAACAGGCCAAGGTCAGCTCAAGAATCGTGGTACCGGCCACGATTAAATACTGCTTAGGACATTGTGCTTGCATGCGACTGCCAATACCTGCCGCAGGCACCACTAACCAAAATTTTGGAGTCGTCATTCGGCTAACAAGTAAAGAGTTTCCTCTTCCTTGATCATACCGAGCTCATAGCGAGCACGCTCCTCAACGCTTTCCATACCCTTTTTTAATTCCATCACTTCGGCATCCATGACGCGATTGCGCTCAAACAAACGCTCATTCTCAGCTGTTTGCTCGCTAATCTGTAATTTAAGCTGCGCTGCTTGGGCAATACCACCATCCCCTAACCATAAACGGTACTGCAGTCCAGCCAGCATCAGCAGCAGTACAATCAACAACCAGTAAGGTTCTTTTTTCATTGTGGTATTCCATAGAAAAGGGCAGCTAAAATGGCTGCCCTTATAACATCATAAGTATCTATAACTTATAGAGCACGCCAATCAGCCGCGAAACTCAGCGCGACCACGGTAAGGTGCTTTGCCAGCCAACTGCTCTTCGATACGCAGTAATTGGTTGTACTTAGCCACACGATCCGAACGGCACAGTGAACCGGTTTTGATTTGACCTGCAGCAGTACCCACAGCTAAGTCAGCAATGGTTGAATCTTCAGTCTCACCACTACGATGTGAAATCACTGCAGTAAAACCTGCAGCTTTAGCCATTTGAATGGCTTCTAAAGTTTCAGTCAAGGTACCAATCTGATTGAATTTAATCAAAATGGAGTTCGCTGTTTTGGTCTCAATACCTTGTTTTAGAATCTTGGTATTGGTCACAAACAAATCATCACCAACTAACTGGATTTTATCGCCAAGTTTATCCGTTTGAATTTTCCAGCCTGCCCAATCCGACTCATCCATACCATCTTCAATAGAGATAATTGGGAAGCGTTCGGTTAAACCAGCCAAGTAATCAGTAAAGCCTTGGGCATCAAACTTCTTGCCTTCGCCAGCTAAGTCGTAGAGACCATCTTTGTAGAACTCACTGGCTGCACAGTCCAGGGCTAAAGTGATGTCTTCACCCAGCTTGTAACCGGCATTGGCGACTGCTTCTGAAATCACCGCCAAAGCTTCTTCGTTGGACTCAAGGTTCGGTGCAAAACCACCTTCATCGCCCACTGAAGTGCTTAAACCACGGGCTTGCAATACAGCTTTAAGGTGGTGAAATACTTCAGTACCCATACGCAATGCGTCAGAAAAGGTTTTCGCACCCACGGGCTGAATCATAAACTCTTGGATATCAACGTTGTTATCCGCATGCTCACCACCGTTGATGATATTCATCATCGGCACAGGCATCGAGTACAGGCCTGGTGTACCGTTGAGTTCAGCAATATGTGCGTATAAAGGTAAGCCTTTGGCTTGTGCAGCCGCTTTAGCAGCAGCCAGCGATACAGCTAGAATCGAGTTCGCACCTAAAGTCGCTTTATTTTCAGTACCGTCCAGCTCGATCATTGCACGGTCTAAGGCTTCTTGATCAGTCGCATCTTTACCGAGCAATAACTCACGGATTGCACCGTTAATGTTAGCAACGGCTTTAAGTACGCCTTTACCTAAATAGCGGTTTTTATCGCCATCGCGTAATTCCAATGCTTCACGCGAACCGGTTGATGCGCCGGATGGTGCGCAAGCACTACCCATGATGCCACCCTCTAAAATAACATCAGCTTCAACGGTAGGGTTACCACGGGAATCTAAGACTTCACGACCTTTGATGTCGATAATTTTTGCCATTGTTCTGCACGCTCCATACTGTATTAGGTCAAACTTAAAGGACACTTATCGCCTTAAGCTGTTTCAATGGTGGGAAAACTTTTAATCAAATCGTCCAACTGCTTCAGCTGAGTCAAAAACGGCTCCAGCTTTTCTAAACGCAAGGCACAAGGGCCATCACATTTTGCATTGTCTGGGTCAGGGTGTGCTTCTAAAAACAGACCTGCTAAGCCTTGACTCATACCTGCTTTAGCTAATTCAGTCACCTGCGCACGACGACCACCGGCTGAATCAGCACGGCCACCGGGCGTTTGCAGTGAATGCGTTACATCAAAAAACACTGGATACTCAAATTCTTTCATAATGCCAAAGCCGAGCATATCAACCACAAGGTTGTTATAGCCAAAGGCTGAGCCACGCTCACACAGAATTAGCTGGTCATTGCCGGCTTCTTCACACTTAGTGAGAATATGTTTCATCTCATGCGGCGCTAAAAACTGGGCTTTTTTAATATTTATCACGGCATTAGTTTTTGCCATGGCCACAACTAAATCAGTCTGACGTGATAAAAACGCCGGCAACTGAATAATATCGCACACTTCAGCCACGGGCTGGGCCTGATAAGGCTCATGCACATCTGTAATCACCGGCACATTAAAGGTGCGTTTGATTTCTTCAAACACCTTCAGGCCTTCATCCAAGCCTGGGCCGCGAAAGGAATTAATCGATGAGCGATTGGCCTTATCAAAGCTGGCTTTAAACACATAAGGAATACCCAGTTTTTCAGTCACACGCACATATTCTTCACATGCGCGCATGGCTAAATCACGGGATTCGATCACATTAATGCCGCCAAACAAGACAAAGGGCTTGTCGTTGGCGATGTCGATATCAGCGACACGAATGATCTTTTGACTCATGCTTTATCTGCCTTATAAGCCAGCGCTGCTTCAACAAAATTCTTAAACAATGGATGACCATCGCGTGGCGTTGACGTGAACTCCGGGTGGAATTGGCTGGCAACAAACCATGGGTGATCAGCCACTTCAATCACTTCAACCAGCGCACCATCTTCTGAGCGACCTGAGACTGTTAGGCCCGCTTCAATCAGTTGTGGCAATAATTGGTTATTCACTTCATAGCGATGGCGATGGCGCTCAACAATCGAGTCTTTACCGTAGCTGGCATGCACTAAAGTACCGGGAATCAACTGACACTCTTGTGCACCCAAACGCATGGTGCCACCAATATCAGCATCTTCGCCGCGCTGTTCTACGCTGCCATCCGCATCTTGCCACTCAGAAATCAAACCAACCACTGGGTGTGTGCTGTTTTTATCAAACTCTGTGGAGTTAGCATCAGCCCAACCCAACACATTACGGGCAAACTCAATCACAGCCACTTGCATACCTAAGCAAATGCCTAAGTAAGGGATTTTATTTTCACGAGCATATTGTGCAGCAAGAATCTTACCTTCAACACCGCGCAAACCAAAGCCACCTGGCACTAACACCGCATTGACGCCTTCAAGTACGCTAACACCTTGATTTTCAAGGTCTTCAGAGTCGATATAGCGCAAAGTCACTTTAGTATTGGTTTCGATACCGGCATGACTCATGGCTTCAATCAGCGATTTATAGGCATCCAGCAACTCCATGTATTTACCAACCATGGCAATCGTCACTTCTTGCTTAGGATTGAGCTTGGCATCGATCACGCGATCCCACTCAGACAGATCCGCACCGTCGCACTCTAAACCAAAGCGCTCCATAACAAAGTCATCTAGACCTTGGCTGTGTAAAATACCTGGGATTTTATAAATGGTATCAACGTCATGCAAACTCACAACAGCACGTTCTTCAACACTGGTAAAGGAAGCAATTTTACGACGCGATGCAATATCAACAGGACGATCAGAACGGCACACCAATACATCGGGCTGCAAACCAATCGAGCGCAACTCTTTAACTGAGTGCTGTGTCGGTTTGGTTTTAGTTTCACCGGCAGTGGCGATATAAGGCACTAAGGTCAAGTGCATCAGCATGGCGCGCTTGGCACCCACTTCCACACGCAACTGGCGAATGGCTTCGAGGAAAGGTTGTGATTCGATATCACCTACCGTGCCACCGATTTCAACCATAGCGACATCCGCATCACCAGCACCTTTAATAATACGGCGCTTAATTTCATCAGTGATATGGGGAATGACTTGGATAGTGGCACCCAAGTAGTCGCCACGACGCTCACGACGCAAGACTTCTTCATACACTCGACCGGTGGTGAAGTTATTGTTTTGCGTCATAGTGGTGCGCACAAAGCGCTCGTAGTGGCCTAAATCAAGGTCAGTTTCTGCGCCGTCGTGCGTCACAAAAACTTCACCGTGCTGAAACGGGCTCATAGTGCCCGGGTCAACGTTAATATACGGATCAAGTTTCAGCAGAGTGACTTTTAAGCCACGTGCCTCAAGAATTGCGGCCAATGATGCTGAGGCAATACCTTTCCCCAATGAAGAAACAACACCGCCTGTGACGAAGATGTAGCGCGTCATAAATAACCCTGGATTCTGCGTGAAGCGGCAAGCCGCCGAAGATAAGCATTGAAAGCTGTGCTTGAAAATATGTAATAAAAAAATCAAGCGCGGCAGGAGCTATTGAGCACCTGCACTAATCAACTAATAGACGGGAGAATAGTCTACGCGAAAGCTGTTTATGACTCAAACCAAGAAACCACTAAAAAGCGTTTTTTCTTACAATCCGCCCCATATTTCCTTGGCAAGATTTTATTCGCGCTTAAATCCACCGCCTTCTGACTCAGGATAATGCCAAGTCACAGTCAAATGCTTGACCTCACCATGACTGAATACTGGCATATTAGCCAGAGCAACCGGTTGCTCTGCTAAAAAAAGTATCGGTAAGCGCGCACGAACAAAGTTGGGGACAGCATGCTCTTGTAACAAGCGTTTTAAGTCGCGATGCCCCCTGCCCTCGATAAAAAACCGCTCTGCACCTTGACGATAGCGCACCTGCAACGGCGCAGTGACATCGCCGCTGATCAGCAGATAACCATTACCAGGCAAATCATAACGCCCTGCGCTACTGATGGTTAACTCCAAGCTCGGCGGCGTTTGCAGCCAGAACTCAGACAGCCAATACACTCTATTCTGACTGCGCCATAATGCGCCACTGTCCAAACGCCACATGGGCTGAGCATCCACTTGCGCATCACGCAATGTATCCCAACTGGCCCAATGTGCAGTATCCGGCAATAAGGTCAAAGGGGCCAGCCAATAGCGTAAGAGGTTTTTTTGTCGCACTCGACTCAGCTCGCGTATCACGTCCAAGTTTAAGCTCGGCAAATTTAACCAATCCAATACCGGCTCAATCTGCGCCCGCTGCAGATCCTCAGCCGCTAATTCATCTAATAAATGTTGCGCCTCATGCATATGTTGCGCAGTACGCTGCAGACTCTGTTGCATCTTAGGCCAGCGTGCTCTGAGCATTGGAATGACTTGGCGGCGCAAATAATTACGATCAAACTCATCGGTGGCATTACTGGGGTCTTCAATCCAGCGCAACTGATGCTGCCGAGCATACTCAAGTAACTTTTGATGACTGATATCCAATAAGGGGCGTACAACTTGCCCGCGCGATAAGCTGCGTGACAGCGGTATGCCACGCAAACCCGCCACTCCAGTACCACGCATCAAACGAAACAATAGGGTTTCCGCTTGATCATCTTGGTGTTGCGCCATCAGCAGCACATCATCTTTATCGAGATGCTGCGTAAAAGCTGCATAACGCGCTTGCCGAGCAGCTTGCTCAACACTAGCCGTCGCCGCCACATCAACCGCAATCACTGTTAAAGGGATTTTTAGTTCATCACAGATACTTTGACAATGCGCAGGCCAACTCTGAGCTGCTTTTTGTAAACCATGATGAATATAAATCGCGCGCAGCGGCGGTAATGGATGATGTTGAGCTAATTGCGCCAAGGCATACAGCAGCACAGTGGAATCCATACCACCGGAAAAAGCCACGCAAAAAGATGCACTGTTACGCCACGGCTGCAGCGTATTTAAGATATTTATTTCAATATTTAGCATAAGAAACAGCCTCGAATAGCAGGCTGCAAGGCGTACCCCAAGCTATGCTTAGGACACGCCATCACTTGAAGCCGGAGCAATTAAACGATACCAAAACCCATCAGCTTCTTATAGCGCAATGCCAAAAGCTCATCGGTATCCAAAGCCTGCAACTCATCCAACTGTGAAGCTAAGGTTTCACGAATGGACTCAACCACCACTGGCACATCGCGATGCGCGCCGCCGAGTGGCTCAGGAATCACCTGGTCAACAATTTTCAGACCCTGCAATCGTTCTGCGGTAATGCCCATCGCTTCTGCAGCTTCGGGTGCTTTATCTGCGGTTTTCCACAAAATAGAAGCACAGCCTTCTGGGGAAATCACGGCGTAGGTTGAGTACTGCAGCATATTCAGACGGTCACAGACACCTATCGCCAACGCACCACCTGAACCACCTTCACCAATCACAGTGGAGATAATCGGCGTTTTCAAACGTGACATCACACGCAAGTTCCAGGCAATGGCTTCACTTTGGCCACGCTCTTCAGCGTCAATGCCTGGGTAAGCACCTGGGGTATCAATAAAGGTAAAGATTGGCATTTTAAAGCGCTCAGCCATTTCCATCAAACGGCAGGCTTTACGGTAGCCTTCAGGACGTGGCATACCAAAATTGCGACGTACTTTCTCACGCACTTCGCGGCCTTTTTGCTGACCAATCACCATCACTGGCTTGTCATTAAAGCGCGCAATACCACCGACTAATGCCGCATCATCCGAGAAATGACGATCACCATGCAACTCTTCAAACTCGGTAAACAGATGCTCAATATAATCCAGTGTATAGGGACGCTGTGGGTGACGCGCCATACGGGCAATCTGCCAGCTGGTTAAGTTAGAGAAAATGCTTTTAGTCAAAGCATTACTTTTATCTTGCAGGCGTGAGATCTCATCACCAATGTTTAAATCATTGTCATTGCCTACCAATCGTAACTCTTCAATTTTTGCCTGAAGATCGGCAATGGGCTGTTCAAAATCCAAAAAACTAGGGTTCATCAGGGGCATCCATTTTTCTGTTACGGCGGTTAGGCCGTGCTGCAATGTTTAAGGTTTGTGCACTCGACAACGCACAAACCACCAAATAGGTTATCCAGCAGAGCCATTTCGACTCGACGCCATATCGACGTACTTATGCTAGCGATAATGCAAAAAGACGTTATCACGACCCAAAAGGTCACGTAATGCTTGAATTAGGTCATCAGTGGGCTCAATTTCCCACTGATCTGAAAACTCGAGCATGGCCTTAGCTGACTGAGCGCTGTAGCTCATTGTCAGTGGACAGGCTCCTTTATACTGCAATAGTAATGCTTTTAAACGTGCAAGAGTGTCTCGACTTAAGTCTGTGACAGACACATTCAGGCGTAAACTTTGCGCCAAACTGGTACGTGCTTCTTCTAGACTCATCACCCGCTTAGCACGCAGACGCAAACCACCGGAGAAGTCATCATGACTAACCTCGCCCTCTACTACAACCAATGCATCGGTTTGTAGTAAAGATTGCGCCTGAGTAAAAGCATCGGAAAACAACGAGGCTTCAATACGCGCAGAGCGGTCATCCAGAGTAATAAACCCCATCTTATCGCCTTTTTTATTACGCATCACGCGCAAGTTGATAATTAAACCTGCCACCGTCTGTGTATCACGCGAGGGTCTTAAATCAACAATACGCTGACGAGCAAAGCGGCGCACTTCACCCTCATACTCATCAATGGGGTGACCTGTGAGATACAGACCTAAAGTATCTTTCTCGCCCTTTAAACGCTCTTTTAACGTGAGTTCGCGGGCGTTACGGTACTGCGCATAGATATCAACATCTTGCTCAGCAAGAATATCGCCAAATAAGTCCATATGACCACTGTCACGGTTGCGTGCGGCCTGATCAGCAGTCTGAATCGCTTCTTCCATCGCCTCCAGCAACACGGCACGGTTGCGGTCAATACCGGCTTGATACTCATCCAGTTGGTCAGAGAAGTACGGCCCCATACGGTCCAATGCACCGCTGCGCACTAACGCATACAAGGTGCGCTTATTAACGCGCTTCATATCCATACGCGCACAGAAATCAAACAAATCTTTAAACGGCTGATCACCACGTGCACTGACAATCGCTTCAACAGGACCTTCACCGACGCCTTTGATTGCACCTAAACCATAGACAACATGGCCGTCGTCGTTCACGGTAAACTTATATTCAGACTGATTCACATCCGGCGCCACCAAACGCAACTTCATATTGCGACACTCATCCACCAAGATAACCACCTTATCGGTGTTATCCATATCAGCGGAGAGCACTGCAGCCATAAACTGTGGTGGGTAGTGCTGCTTAAGCCAAGCAGTTTGATAAGACACTAAACCATAGGCTGCCGAGTGCGACTTGTTAAAACCGTAACCGGCGAATTTTTCTACTAGGTCAAAAATATTACCTGACAGATGTTCATCAATACCGTGATTGCTACACCCCTCAATAAAGCCACCGCGTTGCTTGGCCATTTCTTCCGGCTGTTTTTTACCCATCGCACGGCGCAGCATATCGGCTTCACCGAGCGAGTAGCCGGCCATCACCTGCGCAATCTGCATCACCTGTTCCTGATACAAAATAATGCCGTAGGTTGGCTCAAGTACAGGCTCTAACCCTGCATATTGATAATCAGGGTGCGGATAGGCTAGCTCAGCACGGCCGTGCTTACGGTTGATAAAGTCATCGACCATGCCCGATTGCAAAGGACCTGGGCGAAACAAAGCCACCAGAGCAATCAAGTCTTCCAAGCAGTCAGGCTTGAGCTTTTTAATCAGCTCTTTCATACCGCGCGACTCAAGCTGGAATACCGCTGTAGTTTCTGCGCGCTGCAGCATCTGATAAGTGGGTTTATCATCCAGCGGGATAAAGTCGATATCCAGCGGTGGCTCACCCACCTTAGCGCGGTCACGGTTAACGTTTTCCAGCGCCCACTTAATAATGGTCAAAGTACGCAAACCCAAGAAGTCAAACTTCACTAGACCTGCAGACTCAACATCATCCTTATCAAACTGAGTGACTAGACCACTACCGTCTTCATCACAGGATACCGGTGAGAAATCTGTCAGCTTGGTCGGTGCAATCACCACACCACCCGCGTGCTTACCGGTACCGCGAGTAATCCCCTCAAGCTTGAGCGCCATCTCCCAAATTTCAGCCGCTTCTTCATCAATGGCCAAGAACTCGCGCAAAGGCTCTTCTGCGTCAAAAGCCTTACCCAAAGTCATGCCCGGCTCAAACGGAATCATTTTCGACAATCGATCGGCTAAACCATAAGCCTTACCTTGCACGCGCGCCACATCGCGCACCACAGCTTTGGCTGCCATAGTACCGAAGGTAATAATCTGACTGACCGCTTCTCGACCGTAGGTATTGGCCACGTAATCAATCACGCGGTCACGACCATCCATGCAAAAGTCGACGTCAAAGTCAGGCATGGAAACCCGCTCAGGGTTCAGAAAGCGCTCAAAGAGCAAGTCATAGAGCAGTGGGTCAATGTTGGTAA
>DASRNZ010000199.1:0-8822 GCA_035647155.1 Thiopseudomonas sp. | reverse complement strand
TTAACTCGTGAGTTTATCTTGCCCGGTGCCGAGCGGCCGTATCTGCAGCCAGAACGTCTAAATGGCATGTTTAAAGGCTTTATTGACTTGGTCTTAGAGCATCAAGGCCGTTATTACGTGGTGGACTACAAGTCGAACTGGCTGGGTGATAGCGCTGCTGCTTACACTACCGCAACCATGGATGAGTGCGTCTTAACCTACCGTTATGATCTGCAATACACCTTGTATATTTTAGCGCTGCATCGCCTGCTGAAATTACGTATTCGCGACTATGATTACGACACGCATATGGGCGGTGCGGTGTATATGTTTTTACGTGGTGCCCACAGTAACAGCCAAGGCTTACACCATGCGCGGCCGGCACGTGAATTAATTGAGCGCTTGGATGCGCTGTTTAAATCCAACGCCCAGGAGGCACAGTAATGATGCAGCAAGGACAACTCTTTGGCGAAGAAAGCGAGCCGTTAGCGACACGTGTGATTCCAGCGGTGGAACCCTCGTTCAATATTGAAAATTATTTAGCGGATCGTGACGGCCTATTAATGCTGCTCAATCGTTGGCTGGACGCCGGCTGGATACGCGCTCTGGATGTCGCTTTGGTTAAGCTGCTGGCCAAGCTCGACCCTGATGTTGAACCGCTGGTATTACTGGCCACTGCGCTTGTCAGCCACCAGTTAGGGCACGGCCATATCTGTCTTGATTTGCAGAGCGTCTTACGTGATCCTGATTTAGCGCTATTACTGCCGCCTGAGGGGCGAGTGACAGATGAGCAACCTGTATTGCCATCACAGCTCTTAGCGGCTGTCAGTCTTGCGCGTTGGTTGGACGCATTGCAACGCAGTGCTTTGCTCTATCAGCACACTGACGCCAGCGCTAAGCCTTTGGTATTGCTTGATGGTCGTTTGTATTTATACCGTTACTGGCAATATGAAAGCAGTGTGGCTCAACGTTTAGTACAGCGCATCGATACGCAAATGCCTTTGGCAGCTGACTTCTCAGAGCGCTTAACAGCTTTGTTTAATGAGCCGTTGATAGTTGATGGTCAGCGTCAAACCGATTGGCAAAAAGTGGCTTGCGCGATGGCCGCGCAAGGTCAATTAACCTTAATTACTGGTGGCCCTGGTACTGGGAAAACAACCACAGTGGTGCGCTTACTGGCATTATTACAGCAAAGCGCACTTGATTCAGGGCAGGCATTGCGCATTCAGCTGGCTGCGCCGACGGGTAAAGCAGCGGCTCGTTTAACTGAATCCATTGGCCAGCAGGTTGCTGATCTACCGGTCACCGATGCTGTTAAAGATCATATCCCAACTGAAGTCACCACCTTGCACCGACTGCTAGGCAGCTTACCAAATACTCGTCATTTTCGTTATAACAGCAGCAATCCTTTAGTGGTGGATGTGTTGGTGATTGACGAAGCTTCAATGATTGACTTGGAAATGATGCATGACGTGCTGCAAGCTTTACCTCAGCACGCACGCTTGATTTTACTCGGCGATAAAGATCAGCTCGCCTCAGTGGAAGCAGGCTCGGTACTGGGTGACTTATGCGCTGATGCGGATTTAGCCTATTACACGCCAGAAACCCAGCAGCGCCTTGAGCAATTGTGCAATGAAACTCTGCATGCTGAGCCTTGGTGTGTGGGCGATGCTAAACAGCACCGTTTAGCACAACGCACAGTGATGCTACGCCACTCACGCCGATTTGGTAGTGAATCCGGTATTGGTCAGCTGGCTCGCGCAGTCAATGAAGGTCAAACGCAACAGGCGTGGCAGCTGCTGCACAGTGAATCTGCCGATATTGATTATCTGCTGGTCAATCAAAGTAATGCGGCTGAGTTGGATCGAGTGCTGCTTAATCCAGCTGCACAAGCAGATAACACCTTAGATAACGCAGGTTATGCCTATTATTTACAAGTGTTACAACAACAGCGCCCAGCGCTGGATCTGTCGTTTAATGATCCGTTGTGGGGTGAGTGGGCGGGCACTGTTTTAAAGGCATTTGATCAATTTCGCCTCTTGTGTGCTTTGCGTAAAGGTACATTTGGCGTCACCGGCCTGAATGAGCGCATTGCCAATGCTTTGCGCGATAGAGGTTTAATCAGCAGCGCCGAAGGTTGGTATGAAGGCCGTCCTGTATTGGTGACAAAAAACGATTACAGTTTGGGCTTAATGAACGGTGATATTGGCATTGCCTTATTGCTACCCAATGATGATGCCTCTGAAGATAACGATAAACCTAAACAGGTGTTACGCGTGGTTTTTGCACGTAATGACGGGCAGGGGGGTGTGCGCTATATATTGCCGAGTCGACTGACTGTAGTTGAGACTGTATTTGCCATGACAGTGCATAAATCACAAGGCTCAGAGTTTGTGCATACGGCCTTGATTTTGCCAGACCGTCTTAACCCTGTTTTAACCAAAGAATTACTCTATACCGGGATTACCCGTGCAAGAAATAAATTCACCTTGATCGAAGGGCACTCAGGTATTTTTGCTGCAGCTGTGCAGCGTAAAGTTGAGCGCATTAGTGGGCTCAATCAGGCGATTCAGGCCGTAGGCGGCTAAAGTATATGCCTGTATACTGGTTAAACTGCCTTTAAAGAGTTGATACCCTTACAATAAATAGTGGCATCGTATATATTTGTTACAAATCAACAGCTATTTGTTGAACTTATAATTAAAGCTAATTAAAGCCTGATTAGTAAAGAGGTGAGAATGAAAATAATTCATCGTATGACTCTTGCTGCCGCGTCGTTATGTCTTGCAATAACATCGGCTTATGCGTTAGAGGGAGATGCTACAGCCGGTCAACAAGCCGCAGCCGTGTGTGCAGCTTGTCATCAGCCCAACGGTGCCGGCATGAATATCCAAGGCGGTGAGTCTTGGCCTAAACTTGCTGCTCTTGACGCGACATATTTGCATAAACAACTGCATGATATTAAAGCAGGCACACGTCAAAGCCCAACAATGATGCCCTTTGTTAGTATGCTTAATGAGCAACAGCTTAAAGATGTATCTGTCTACTATAGTCAGCTACCTGCCATACAAGGCCAATTTGATGCTGCTGCAACTGAAGAAGAACTGGCTCATGGCGAGAAGCTTGCTATGGAAGGTGACTGGGACCGTTATATCGTTCCATGCATGAAGTGCCATGGTCCTGATAATTTGGGTGTTGGTGAGGCGTTTCCAAAACTTGCAGGTCAGCATGCCGGCTATATTGCCGATCAGTTACATGCATGGCAAACAGGTAAGCGTGATAACGACCCACAGCATTTGATGGTAGCCATCGCAGAACGCATGAATGATAAAGATATTCGTGCTGTATCTCAGTGGTTATCACGTCAACCAGCACAGAGATAAGGGAGAACACTATGAAAAGTACTAAACAGTTACTCCTGCGCGGTTTAGCCGTTGCTGTTGCAGCAAGTGTCTTTAGCTTGAATGTACAGGCAGAACCACGCTTTCCAGTGAACATTCCTGAAGCGAAAGATGGCCAGTATGTTCATGTACCGCCAACCATGGACGATCTGGAGAAAAGTGATTTTCACCCAGAGTTAAAACGCGTTATTCGCCGCGGTCATGACTTGTTTGTGAATACACAGCAATTGCGTGACAAAAACGTTTTTAACAATATGAACTGCAGCAGTTGTCACCTCGGTGAAGGCCGCTTACCTTTTGGTGGTCCAGTATGGCCTGCAGCGGTCACTTTGGCTGACTACCGAGGCAAAAATGATCATGTTAATAGTCTTGAAGAGCGCCTTGTTGGTTGCTTTACCTATTCAATGAATGGTAAGCCACCTGCATACGGTAGTGATGATATGGTTGCTTTAACGGCTTATCACCAGTGGCTCGCTAAAGGCGTCCCCATGTATCAGGACGGCAAAAATATGTATGGCCGTGGCTACCCAAAACTGGCTGAGCCTGCTGAGAAAATGGATTATGAGCGCGGAGCTAAAGTTTACCAAGATAACTGCGCTCTGTGTCACGGAGATGATGGTGCCGGCGTAGTACAGAATGACACAGTCGTGTTTCCTGCTGTTTGGGGTGATGACTCCTATAACTGGGGTGCGGGTATTATCCGTCACTACACAGTGTCGTCGTTTATTAAGCACAATATGCCGTTGGGCCGCCCCAACAGCTTGACTGACCAAGAGGCTTGGGATGTTGCTTATTACATCGGCAGCCAAGATCGTCCACAAGAGCCACGCTTCACCGGTGATGTTAAAGAAACACGTGAGAAGTATTTAGAGACCTTCCACAAGCATTCCAGTTATGGCTTGGAAGTAAACGGTAAATTAATGGGTGAAGGCGCCAGTACAGGTCGTAAAGACTTTTTAATGCCTGATATTGTCCAGCCACGTACATTTACCGCTGACTAAGATTTAGCACATTTGTTAACATACAACTCGGGGTTTCACTTAGTAGAAACCCCTTTTTTATATTGTACCCATAGGACTATTTAATGATTTTTACACCTCTAGCACGAGCTATTACTTTAGCAACTGCAGGTAGCATTTTGCTTGCTGCACCATCGCTGGCAATGGCTGACTTTATTAATGACAGCAAAGCACGTATCGATTTTCGTAACTTGTATATGAATCAAGATACACGCGAGGGTGTTGAAACTGCTGGAAATAAAACCAAAAAAGAATGGTCACAAGGCATCATCTTTCGTTATGAGTCAGGCTTTACTGAAGGCACTATAGGCGTTGGTGTTGATGTTTATGCTGCTACAGGTATTAAACTTGATTCAGGCCCAAATCGCACTGCAGATACTTTTCCACAGCGCGGCAACGGTAAGTCAGTTGATAACTTTGGCCGTTTAGGCGGTACTGCTAAAGCAAAACTGTCAAATACAGTGTTGAAAGTCGGTACAGTAATGCCGCGTTTACCTGTTATTCAGAGCAACTTAGAAGGTCGTTTGCTGCCACAAGTGTTCACCGGTGGAATACTGACGTCTAATGAAGTTGAAGGTCTAACTGCAAACATCGGTCATATTGATCGCGTTATGCATCGCTCATCATCAGATCATGAGCGTCTGCGTATGAATGGACTTGGTAAAAATATAGTCGATAAAAAAACCGGTAAGAAACTAAGTGCTACTGATACAAGTAACTCTTTTGACTTAGCAACCCTGAATTACAAGTGGAATGACTCAATTGCCACTGGCTATAGCTTTGCTCGTCTAGAAAACTTGTATAAGCAGCACATTGTTGATGTTGTACATGTATTGCCATTAGGCGATCAGCGTTCATTAAAAACGGATGTGCGCGTATCGCGTTCGACAGACGATGGCCGTTTAAACGTTGATAACAAAGCGTTTTCCGGTATGACCACCTACAGCTTTGGCTATAACAAGCTGGGCTTGGGCTACCAGAAAATGACTGGCGATACTGGTTTTGCTTTTGTTCAAGGTACAGACCCGTTCTTAGTGAACTATGTGGCCAACCGTGACTTTGCTGCTAAAGATGAAAAATCTTGGCAAGTACGTCACGACTATAACTTTGCGGGTTTAGGTCTTCCTGGCCTCACCATGTTTAACCGCTATGTTAAAGGTACTGGCGCTGATTTAGGTGCTGGCCAGCGAGAAGGTCGTGAGTGGGAGCGTGACCTTGATATCACTTACGCTTTCCAAGAAGGCGCAATGAAAAACTTCAGCGTACGCTGGAGAAACTCAACGGTTCGTTCCAACGTCAACAAAGACTTGAATGACAACCGTTTACTCTTAACCTACAGCCTATCTTTGCTGTAAGTAGAGTTAAATTGACTCTGCGTGGATTAGCGCTGGGGCCAATCTCGTAATATTTGCATGCAGCTTAATTGATGCATGCAAATATCACACTTACAACTCTTGAAAAGTAACACTCTTCATGCTACTTGCTTTTTATAAGCGAGTACTGTATCTTAGTACCCCTATCCCGACTCAAACGATAATTTGAGTGGCGTGGTACAGAGAAAGACATAATTGATACGCCTCAGAGCTACACAGCTCGCGCTTAATCTAGAATGCTACACCTCAGTTTTCGAAAAGAAAACTCGGTTCACTACTGAATATAATTTTCAGTACTGCTTTATTTCTGAACACCACCTACTTTTTGATAAGCACTATTGCTATGTCTCGTCCATCGGGAGACTTTACAGCGACTGCTGTGCACATAATATAAAAAAGGGGTAAGTTATGGATAACCTAAAAGTATTCAAAACAATGGGTCGCTACGTTACAGCGCAATTTAATGCAATTAATCAGACTATGTTAGCAGCGCAGCCAAGTAGCGCTACTATGGGTTTAGAGAATCAACTGCTTGTTGATGCTTGGAACACTCTAGCTGATCGTGACTGTGCAAATACAGTCCGTGCCTGTTAAATAAATATTTGCGCCTACCTGTCTGAGGGTAGGCGCAAGTCTTAAGTTGACTTTTTATCTCCATTCCCCGCAACAGTACGCTCTTCTAGAATCCAATCTTTGTTTTTTATAAAACGCTACACGTTCCCTGCTATAGTCCAAAGCCGCCTATCGTATAAAACGAGTGGGGCGCTTAAGTATTGCTCATCTAGAGTGTTTCTCAGTAGGTGTCTACTGAACTGCAATTTTTCTAAATTTGTTAAACTCTATTTTATAGGTACGTCATGGCTTTTGATTTAAGTCGCCGTTTAGTGATTGGCTTAGCGTCCAGCGCATTGTTTGATTTATCAGAATCTGACTCTGTGTTTAAAACCCAGGGTGAAAAAGCTTATCGCGAATATCAGCATGATCATCAAGATAGACCACTAGAACGTGGCGTGGCCTTTCCGTTTATTCGCCGTGTTTTATCCTTGAATCAACTTAATCCCGATGATCCGCCTGTTGAAGTGATTTTGCTGTCGCGCAATGATCCTGATACCGGCTTACGCGTTATGAATTCTATTCAGCACTACGGCCTACCCATTACTCGAGCTGTATTTATGCAGGGCTTATCGCCGCATCCTTATATTCCTGCGTTTGATATCGAACTGTTTTTATCTGCGAATGCTGAAGATGTAAGAAGTGCCGTTGAGGCAGGCTATCCCGCAGGGCAGATTTTAAAAGGCGATATTGCCGATGATAGCGACGATATGCAGTTGCGTATCGCTTTCGACTTTGATGGCGTTTTAGCTGATGATGAAGCAGAAACAGTCTATAAAGAACAGAGCTTAGGTCAGTTTTATCAGCATGAGACTTTACGTCAAGATATTCCGCATACCTCAGGCCCATTAAAACCATTTCTAAAGCGTATTGCAGGAATCCAGCAACTTGAGCTGGATAAACAGCAACACGACCCGACATATCAGCCTATTTTACGCGTTTCTATTGTCACGGCCCGCAATGCACCTGCTCATAAGCGAGTGATTAATACCCTGCGTCATTGGGGTATTATCGCAAATGAAGCGTTTTTTATGGGTGGTGTCGAGAAGTCTAAAGTGCTGGATATTATGCAGCCACACATCTTCTTTGATGATCAAAAATCACATTTACAACCGTCTTCAGCGCGATTGCCTTCTGTGCATATTCCTTTTGGTATTGCCAATATTAAGCTCGTAGTGTCAGCGGATTCAGATTCTGAAGCAATCGATTAGTGCTCGATACACTATGCTATACAGCTCAATACAACACTTTATCAATATCTTAAGTGTATGATAGGCATACGAATAACAGAGTAGTTGAGATTTAGTATGTGGGCTGATCGTTTTATTGATGCGTTACGTTCATTAAGAACATTGTTTTTTATCTTGGGCTTGGGTGTGGGTTGGTTGTTGTTTGCTGATCATCAGGACAACGATATCCTTTATGTCACAGTGCATAATACTGATACGGTGATGCTTGAGTCGGTGCGTTTTGAGTTTGGCTTTGGGCTGACACAATCCAATATATTGATCTTACAGGTCAAGCCAGGTGAGCAGCGTTTAGTGGCTCTCAATCATCCTCTGCACAAAGGTTACAATGTTGAAGCGCGTTTTTTTGGTGGTGAAGTGCGCGAGTTTTGTGCTAATCGTAGCTACCCAGATCGCAAGCAGCCCTTAGTGTTGCAGCGCTAAACGTTATAACTCTTACTGAACTTTAGCGCTAACCCGGCTTGATAGGCTGCTTGTAATATCAGCATATATTGCCGGATTGGGTTAAGGCTTAGTGCAGCGTGTATTGCCAAAGGAGTCTTTACGACAGACTGAACCATCGCTGCCACGTACCGTACCGAAAGAATCTGTGCGCCAAGTATTGCCGTTATTGTCACGCACCGTACCAAATGAATCCTTGCGGTAGGTCGTGCCATCGCTGTCGCGCACAGTTCCGAATGAGTCAGTTCGCCATGTTCTGCCATTATTGTCACGTACGGTTCCAAAAGAATCTTTTCGGTACACTGTTCCATCTGAACAACGTTTATTGCCAAAACCATCAACGCGACAGGTTGTATCGGCAAAGCTTGCCGAGCTTATAGCTGCCAGTACAGAAGCAATTAGGGCAGAGATCATTCTTTTATATTTCATAATAAACTGCCTCGCTGATTGAGAATTTAAGTTAGCGTAAAACTCTGCAACTTTTGCTTGCCAACCTTATATTCACTATAGCAACAGTGCGGATTTTTATAGTAAATATTTAAAATTCTCGTGCTGAGCACAGCTATATAAAAGTGCTGATTTTATTCCTAGCTGCACTTTTTAGTGGTTTTCTGCGAAAAATCTAAACTCCCTCTGAAAACCGACCTCCTGGGATTGCCTATGAGAGGTTTTTTTCATGCGCTCCGCACGTTAGTATTCAAAGCGTTAATCGCTCTCTAATCGCGCCTGAGGCGACTCTGCGGTCAGTAG
>DASRNZ010000198.1:0-86732 GCA_035647155.1 Thiopseudomonas sp. | reverse complement strand
TTTAAGGTGGCCAATCCAATCAGGACCAGTACGACGGTGATAATCCAAAAGCGCACGATAACACGCGGCTCAGGCCAACCTTTTAATTCAAAGTGGTGATGAATCGGCGCCATGCGGAAGACCCGTTTCCCCGTCAATTTAAACGACAGTACTTGGATCACCACCGATAAGGTTTCCACCACAAAGACACCGCCCATAATAAATAGGACAATCTCTTGACGCGCAATCACCGCCACCGTACCCAATGCGGCACCCAGAGCTAAAGCCCCCACATCACCCATAAACACTTGGGCAGGGTAAGTGTTAAACCATAAAAACCCTAAACCTGCGCCGACTAAGGCACCGCAGAAAATAATCAGCTCACCCACACCTGGCACATAAGGAATAAACAAGTATTGCGCAAAAGTAATATGGCCCGATAGATAAGCAAAAATACCCAGCGCACCACCCACCAATACTGTGGGTAAAATCGCCAAGCCATCTAAGCCATCGGTTAAGTTCACCGCATTACTGGTACCCACAATCACTAAGTAGGTCAGAACCACAAAACCCGCTCCAAGCGGGATACTAATATCCTTTAAGAAAGGCACAATCAAAGCGGTTTCAGCCGGTGTCTGCGCAGTGAAATAAAGCACTAAGGCTGCACCTAAGCCAAATACTGATTGCCAAAAATACTTCCAACGTCCCGGTAAACCACGAGAATTTTTCTCTACCACTTTACGGTAATCATCAACCCAACCAATCGCCCCAAACAGCAGAGTGACCAGCAGTACAATCCAAACATAGCGGTTAGTTAAATCAGCCCACAATAAGGTACTGATAGTAATAGAGGCTAAAATCAACGCACCACCCATGGTGGGTGTACCTGATTTGACTAAGTGTGTCTGCGGCCCATCAGTGCGTACCGACTGACCAATTTGTAAGTTACTCAACAAGCGAATCATTTTTGGACCCAACCACAGCGACATCACTAACGCAGTCAAAACACCAAAAACACCGCGCAGAGTCAGGTACTGAAAGACCGCAAAGCCTTTGTAGTACTGCTGTAAATACTCCGCCAATAAAAGCAACATCAGAGTGCATCCCCTAAACTTGTACGCAGCGCATTAACAACATGCTCCATTGCCGCACCGCGTGAACCTTTAATTAAAAGTGTTGCCGGACCGCTGACTTGTGTGAGCAGTGCCTCAATCAGACTGTTTTGTTGTGAAAAGTGCCCTGATACGCCGTTGTATTGTGCAACGGCATGTTGCATCAGCGGGCCAATAGCAAATACCGCATCGACTTTACCGTTGGCATACGTGCCAATCTGCGTATGTTCTTGCTCGGCCCACGCGCCTAACTCACCCATATCGCCGAGCACTAAAACACGCTGGCCTGGCATATTCTGCAGCACATCAATGGCCGCACGAATCGATGCTGGATTAGCGTTATAGCTATCATCAATAATTTGTATATGGTTGGCGCACTCATAGACAACACTGCGCCCAGAAATGGCTTTCATACTTTCCAAGCCTTGCTGAATCGCTGTTAAAGGCAAACCCAAAGCATGCGCTGCTGTCACTGCCGCTAAAGCATTACTAACATTATGCAAGCCCAACACAGCTAACTGGATAAAGCATTCACCGGCCACACCGTGCAGATTAAAGCCCATGCGCCCTTGTGCATTACTATCGATACCGCTGGCATAAATATCTGCAGCAGGATTGCTGGTGGAGAAACTTAAGATATGGCATTCAGTATTGCGCGCACGCCACTGCGCAAAAGCCGCATCATCTAGATTCAGTACTGCAGTATGTTCGGTGCCAAGGCCATCAAGAATTTCGCCCTTAGCTAAAACAATATGCTCAGGGCCACCAAATTCACCCGCATGCGCCATACCCGCATTACTGATCACGGCCACCATCGGCTGTACTAAAGCTGCAGTATAGGCAATTTCACCTGGACGCGAAGCGCCTAATTCAACCACAGCAGCGCGGTGCTGAGCATTCAGTTCAAGTAAGGTAAAAGGCACGCCCAAGTCATTATTTAAATTGCCACGTGTGGCCAAGACAGCGGTTTCGCCTAAAGCCTGCCGGCAGATACTGGCCAGCATTTCTTTAACGGTGGTTTTACCACTGGAGCCTGTTACAGCAACGGTTTGACCACTAAACTGCTGACGATTCAGTAAAGCGATTTGCCCCAGTGCAATACGTGTATCAACCACACATAACTGCGGTAGATTGATATCGGGCTGGTAAGCCTCAACCACCGCCGCAATCGCACCACGTTTAGCCACATCAGCTAAATACGTGTGGCCATCAAAAAAATCACCGCGTAAGGCCACAAATAACTGACCCGTGGTGATTTTTCGACTATCAGTATTGAGTGCATTAAACTGGACATCGTCGCCCTGCAAAATCGCATTCAGCGGACCCAGTAACTGACTTAATTGCAATGGCTTAAACATTCTGCACCTGCCATGCAGCTAATGCCTGCTGCGCTTGCTCAAGATCTGAAAAATAGTGACGTTGCTGCTGAATCTCTTGATAATCCTCATGGCCTTTACCGGCCAAGACGATCACGTCGTGAGGATGAGCCTGAGCGATCAACTGGGCAATAGCTGTACCGCGCTCATTGACTTCAATGACGTCAGTATCAGAACTAAAGCCAGCAAGAATCTCAGCACGAATGGCCGCTGGATCTTCACCACGCGGATTATCATCAGTGACCACAGCCAGATCAGCGAGGCGCTCAACCACCTCAGCCATTAACGGGCGTTTACCCTTATCGCGCTCGCCGCCACAACCCAACAAGCACATCAAGCGCCCATCAGCCGCCACATGCGGACGCAAAGCTGTAAGCACTTGCTCTAAGGCATCCGGAGTATGCGCATAATCCACTACCACCAATGGCTGCTGCTGGCCGCCCAAGACTTGCATACGTCCTGCCGGACCTTGCACTTTGGCGAGCACACTTAAAGCTTGCTCCAAAGAGTAGCCCAGCGCTAATAAAGCACCAATCACTGCCAGTAAATTACTTAAATTAAAACGACCAATCAGTGTGCTGGATAAATTACCTTCACCCTGCGCTGTTACAACTTCGGCTTGAATACCTGTATGACTAAAGCGCACATTACGGCAATGGATGCTGGCACTGCTGTCACTGATGCTATAAGTGATTAAGCGTGTTGCTGCATCTTGCTGCTGCGCCAATTCACGACCAAATGCATCATCGATATTGAGTACCGTTGCGCGCAATCCAGGCCAGCTAAATAAACGCGCCTTAGCATCTGCATAGGCCTGCATCGAGCCATGATAATCAAGATGATCACGGGTTAGATTGGTCAGCACTGCCACACTCACATTGACAGCATTAATACGATGCTGAGCTAAACCATGGGATGACACTTCAATCGCCACCAACTTAGCGCCAGCATTTTTCAAGTCAGCCAGCGTGGCTTGCACAGTCAGCGGGTCAGGCGTGGTGTAGTGGCCTAGGGTCAAATGGCCATAAAACCCACTGCCCAGCGTGCCAATCAACCCACACTGTTGACCGAGCAAATCAGAGGCTTGCGCCAACAATTGAGTGACGCTAGTTTTACCATTAGTGCCAGTCACAGCCACCACTCGCATGCCACGGCTGGGCTCACCATAAAAGCGCCCGGCAATTTCGGATAATTGTGCTTGTAGATCTTTTACCGGTAACAATAACGCTGCGCTATCGTGCATCGGTAAAGCATCTCCAGCTTCATAAATAACCGCGGCAGCACCGCGAGCAATGGCATCACCAATATAGTCACGGCCATCCTGTTGCGTGCCATCGACAGCTAAAAACAAGTCGCCAGGACGCACCTTGCGACTGTCGAGTGTCAGCTCACGAATCAGAGTAGAGCTCTGTGCTTGTGGAAACAATTTTGTCAAAGGCATCGCCATTAGCCGCGCCCTCCTTGTGCAGGGCCAGCCACCGCAGTTTGCGTTTCAGCTGGCAAGTTATCTGGACGCACATTGAGCATGCGTAATGCACCGGCCATCACTCGACCAAAAACGGGCGCAGCAACCAGCCCCCCGTAATAACCGCCTTTACTCGGCTCATCAATCACCACAACAGCGGCGACACGTGGGTTATCAACCGGCCCCACACCGGCAAATAATGAACGATAGGAGTTTTTTGTGTAACCACCACCTGTGGCCAGTTTTTTTGCCGTACCGCTTTTTCCACCGACGTGATAGCCCGGCACTTTTGCTCGTGCACCACCGCCACCGGCTTCTTCCACCACGGCCTGTAGCATAGCCATCACATCACTGGATATCTTCTCATCAATCACTTGCACACCCTCACTCGCCTGACGATCACGTCGTATCAGCGATAAAGGCATATTTCGACCCTTATTACCCAATACGGCATAGCCGTGCGCCAGCTGTACAGCTGTGACTGACAAACCATAGCCATAGGCTAAAGTTGCTGTTTCTGCCTGCCCCCACTTTCGGTGCATCGGCAAGCTACCCAGCTGCTCGCCCGGAAAGCTCAAACCTGTATCTGCACCAAAACCAACACCTTGCATCACGTCGTACACAGGCTGCGCACCGATATCTAAAGCGATTTTACTGATGGCCACGTTACTGGATTTTTTCAATACCCCGGTCAAGTCCAACAGTCCGCCACGTGATACATCTCGAATCGTATAGCGACCAATTCTAATTTGACCATTATCTGTATTCACAGTTGACTCTGGCGTCCAACGTCCGGTACCTAAAGCAGCAGCAATGGAAAACGGTTTCACCGTAGAACCTGGCTCAAACACATCAATCATGGCGCGGTTACGCAGCGCTTGTGGATTGAGCTGGCGACGGTTATTAGGGTTATAAGTGGGATGATTGACCATCGCCAAAATCTCACCGGTGCGCACATCGATCATCACCAACGAACCCGCTTTAGCTTCAAACTCAAGCAACGCATTACGCAACTCTCGGTGCGCTAAATACTGCAAACGTAAATCAATTGATAAGGCGAGCTCCTTACCGGGCTTAGCATTCTCTTTAACCTGCACATCACGAATCAAATCGCCACGGCGATCTTTAATCACTTGGCGCTTGCCTGGAACACCCGTGAGCCACTCATCAAAAGCCAGCTCAACACCTTCCTGTCCACGCTCATCAATATTGGTAAAACCCACTAAATGCGCAGCAACTTCGCCAGCAGGGTAAAAGCGTTGAAACTCTTCACGGCCATACACACCGGCAATTTTACGATCCAGTACACGCTGACCATGCTCAGGCGTTAAGCGCCGTGATAAGTACATAAACTCACGACTGGCATTATTTTCAATACGTTGCGCCAACTCTGCAGGCTTTACTTCAAGCGCTGCAGCTAACTCAGACCAACGCGCTTTAGCAGTCATTAACTGTTTCGGGTTGGCCCACAAAGTTAACACTGGTGTACTGACCGCTAATGGCTCCCCATTACGATCGGTAATCACACCACGGTGCGCTGGAATAGGGATATGCCGCATGGCACGCGCATCACCTTGCATGGCTAAAAAGTCGTGGTGGAAAATATGCAAATAAACAATGCGTCCAGCAATCGCCGCCGCTAAGGCAAACAACACAGCCAGAATAATCACAAAACGATAGGGATGCTCAACACCGGGCAAGTACTTCATTGACTGACCATCCTTACCGCCGCAGGTTCAGGAATATGCATACCCAGCTCCTTCACCGCCAATGACTCAATGCGATTATGGGCTGTCCAAGTGCTTTGTTCTAAAATAAAGCGCCCCCACTCTGTTTGAGCTTGATCACGCAGTTGCGTGGCATCAAACAACTCATTTAAATACTGACGGCTGGTATGCGATGCATAAGAAACCGCCACTGCAGAAACCAAGTTAGCCAGAAACAAAAAAAGCAAAATACCGCTAATGCGCGGTAATGGTTTTGCATAAATCTTACTCACCGCAATTTCTCTGCCACGCGCATCACCGCACTGCGCGCACGCGGGTTAGCTTTAAGCTCTTCGGCGCTCGCGTACTGCGGCTTGCCCAATAACTTAACAATAGGATCAAATTTTTCTGGAATAATGGGCAAATGACGTGGCAACTGATCAGCCTCACCTTTAGCCAATCGGCGCATAAACTGCTTAACAATCCGATCTTCCAGTGAGTGGAAACTAATCACCACTAAGCGTCCGCCGACCTTTAAGGATGCCATCGCGGCTTCCAAGCCTTTTTCTAAGTCACTCAATTCATTATTTAAATGAATGCGCATTCCCTGAAAAGCACGGGTGGCTGGATTTTTACCTTTTTCCCAAGCGGGGTTGGCTTCGGTTAATACGGCAGCTAAATCACCGGTGCGGGTAAAAGGCTCAATTTCGCGGCGAGCAATCACCGCATTGGCCATGCGCTTAGCAAAACGCTCTTCACCGTACTCTTTAAATACACGGGCCATTTCTTCAGCACTGACTTGCGCAACCCATTGTGCAGCACTGATGCCTTCGCCTGGGTTCATACGCATATCTAACGGACCATCATGCATAAAGCTAAAACCGCGCTCACCGTCATCAATTTGCGGTGAGGACACACCTAAGTCGAGCAAGATACCATCGACTTGGTTAAATAATTGGCGCTGTTGTAATTCGGCATCCATCTCAGCAAAACTGCGCTGCACAATGGAGAAGCGTGCATCGCTCTGCTCAAGCTCAATGCCCGTAGCAATAGCCAAAGGATCTTTATCAAAGCCAAGCAAGCAACCCTCACTGCCCAGCTGTTGTAAAATGAGTTGACTGTGTCCGCCACGGCCAAATGTACCGTCCACGTAGCAACCATTAGAATGCACTGCAAGGGCGCTAACGGCCTCATCAAGTAGCACGGTGATGTGACTTAACGCTTCGCTCATAATAATTATAGGACCAGATTCATTAATTCTTCAGGGAGGTGATCGGGGTTTTTAATGGCCTCAAGATCAGCATTCAGCAATTCATACCACTGACGCTCATCCCAAAGTTGAAACTTATTCAACTGCCCCACCAGCATCACTTGCTTGGTCAAGCCTGCCTGTTCGCGCAGACGCGCGGGTATCAGCAAGCGACCACTGTTATCCAACTCTAAATCAACAGCGCTGCCAATCAAAAGACGATTAAGCTGGCGAGTTTGCGGACGCAGAGATGGCATTTGGCTGAGCTGGGTTTCAACAGTTTCCCAGTCAGGCAAAGGATAAATACACAGGCACGGGTCAACTAAGTCAATGGTAATGACCAATTGGCCCTGACAACGTTCAAGTAACTCCTCTCGATACCGACTTGGCATCGCTAAGCGCCCTTTAGCATCGAGGTTTATAGCGCTTGATCCGCGAAACACAACTGTGCCCCTATATTATGCAGCACTTATATGGAAAAACCCACTTTTTCCCACATAATACCACTAACGCACACTATAGAAATCACAGCCACCTACCGTCAAGCGATAAACACAGGAATAGCGTTATAATTGGCGAACGCATCAAGAAAGGTTTTATTTAACAGCTATTTAATTCAAGAACACAGAAATAAGCAGACAGGTACGAGCACCTTAACTTGGACAGTTAAAGTGAAGTGTGCAGACAGGCTATTGTTGACACTCTGATGTGCTGTTGCGATCAGCGAAAAGAGTGGAGAGTCGATCTATAAGCCGGGTTTTGTCTAGAACAGTCATTCCTCTAGGATCGCCATCACTGACGACCTCAAGCAACCTACCCGAATCCAGCGCGGGCCACGCCAGCGGATTCCTATTTGGTCTTGCTCCAAGTGGGGTTTACCTAGCCATGGACTGTTACCAGCCATGCGGTGCGCTCTTACCGCACCTTTTCACCCTTACCGGCACTTGCGTGCTTAGGCGGTATTTTCTGCGGCACTATCCATAGGCTCACGCCTCCCAGGAGTTACCTGGCACTTCGCCCTACGGAGCCCGGACTTTCCTCCCTCCCATTACCGAAGTAACAGAACAGCGACTGTCCGATCGACTCTCCGCCGCAAAGAGTACGGTGCATTACTAAAGTGCGCAAGCTCTGATTAGAAAAACTTAAAGCTCGGCATCCGCAGCCAGCCAACCCAACATGCCCTGTCCCGCCGCAAAACCACTGGCTAAACAGGCGGTTAATAAGTAGCCGCCGGTGGGCGCATCCCAATCCAGCATTTCACCGGCGCAAAACACGCCCGGCTTTGACTTCAACATCAAACCATTATCCAACATCTCAGCCCGTACGCCACCGGCGGTACTGATCGCCTCAATCATGGGTCTAGCCCGTAGCAGCTCAATCGGTAACCCTTTAATAACACGCGCTAACTGCTGCATATCAGTCAAGCTCTCTGCTGGAGCAAACTCTCGTATTAAAGCAGCTTTAACACCTTCCAAACCCAAGCGCGCTTGCAGGTACTTCTTTAATGTTTTCTTGGCTCGCGGCTGCGCTAAAGCATGTTCCACTTGCGCTAAGGTTTTATGCGGCAAACAATCTAATAAAACAGTGCAATGACCCTGTGCAGCAATCTGCTGACGAATCGGTGCTGATAAGGCATAGACTAAACTGCCCTCAATACCTCCGTCCGTTATCACCCACTCCCCTTTACGAAAGGCTTGGCCTGCCACACTTAACGCAGTATTTTTAACCGGCGCACCCATATATTTTTCGGCAAAGACACTGCTCCAGCCCGCCACATCAAAGCCGCAGTTACTGGCTTCTAATGGTGTGATCTCAACACCTTGCCCTTGTAAGATAGGTATCCAAGCCGCATCCGAGCCTAAGCGCGGCCAACTGCCGCCACCCAAGGCTAATAACACTGCTCGCGCCTGCACTGCCTGCTCACCTTCAGCGTTCACAATACGCAGCGCACCTTGGCCATCCCAGCCCAACCATCGGCTGCGGGTATGAATTCTTACTCCCATAGCGCGCAAACGCTGCAACCAAGCTCGCAGCAAGGGCGCCGCTTTCATTTCCTTAGGAAAGACGCGCCCAGAACTACCGATAAAGGTTTCAATACCCAAGCCATGCACCCAATCACGCACGGCTTGAGCATCAAACTCGGCCAACCAATGGCTGACCCAATCCGTTGGCGCACAGTAGCGCTGTACAAAAACCAATGAATCTTCACTGTGGGTGATATTTAAGCCGCCAATACCCGCCAACAAGAATTTGCGTCCCAACGACGGCATCGCATCAAAAAGATGTACGTTGTGCCCCGCTTGCGCCAACACTTCAGCTGCCATCAGCCCTGCCGGACCACCACCAACAATACAAATTGGCGCCGGGGTTAAAGTACCTTGAGAATCTGCCATACAGCCGGCGCCTTCGCTTGATGTTAAAAAAGCAAATAATAGCAGCACAGCAATCGATAGCCGACAAAAGCTTCAAAAAACTTTAGTATCTCATTCATCTTTTATCAGCAGCCATTATTCACGGCCTATTTATCGGCCTGCAAGGAACCCCATGAGTCCAATTCTTGATCAACTAGTATCTCTATTGAATATGGAAACCATCGAAGAAAACTTATTTCGCGGCGCCAGCCAAGAGCTTGGCTTTCGCCAACTGTTTGGCGGCCAAGTACTTGGCCAAGCATTATCTGCAGCGAGCCAAACCGTTGACCCTTCACGCCACGCCAACTCACTACACGGCTATTTTTTACGTGCGGGCGACGCTAGAAAACCAGTGGTATACCAAGTTGAACGCATCCGTGACGGCGGTAGTTTTAGCACACGCCGCGTCACTGCGATTCAAAATGGCCAACCCATTTTTACTTGTAGCGCTTCTTTTCATGACAGTAACAATGAAGAAGGCTTTCACCATCAAACTGATATGCCTGATGTACCGCAACCGGAAGACCTGATTTCAGAAGTCGCCATTTCTCCGCATCTAGCTAAAGCACTCACTAAAGAAAACCGTGAAAAGATGCTGCGCGCTAAAGCGATTGAAACCCGCCCAGTGCAAGTATCAGATCCGCTCAACCCTGAAGTTGGCGAACCCATTAAACACGTGTGGTTTAAACCTTCTTCGGTACTGCCCAAATCACCAGCACTGCATAAGTACTTACTGGCTTATGCTTCAGATTTCAGCTTACTGACCACATCTTTGATCCCACACGGCGCTTCAATCTGGCAACCGCATATGCAAGTTGCTAGCCTTGATCACTCCATTTGGTTTCATGAGGAAGTCTGCTTGGATGATTGGTTATTGTATTCAACAGACAGCCCTTGGGCTGGTAATTCTCGCGGCTTTGCTCGCGGCAGTATTTACACGCGTGACGGGCGCCTCGTCGCTTCTGTTGCACAAGAAGGCCTCATTCGCTATCGCGGTGATTGGCAACACAAAGATCTTATGGGGTGATAGCAATGCTCTTACGTAACTGCCAGCACTGGGTATTTGATATGGACGGCACTCTGACGATTGCCGTGCATGACTTTCTGTATATTCGTCGCATGCTGGAAATACCTCAGCATGAGGATATTTTAGGCCATCTGGCCTCATTACCCACGCTAGAAGCACAGCAAAAACACGCATGGTTAATGGCACATGAGCGCGACCTTGCACTGCATGCACAACCGGCTCCAGGTGCACTTGAGTTGATTCAGCACTTGCATCAGCAAGGACGCAACTTAGCCATCCTCACTCGCAACGCTCAAGAGTTGGCACTGCTGACACTGGGCGCGATTGGCTTGAGCGATTACTTCGCTGACGATCAAGTTTTAGGTCGAGAGCAAGCCATACCTAAGCCTGATCCCGATGGTTTATTAAAAATAGCCCAGCACTGGCAAGTTAAACCCGAGCAAATGATTATGGTTGGTGACTTTCAAATGGACTTAAAAACTGCGCATGCCGCCGGTGCTTATGCCATCCAAGTCAATACTGCAGATAATCTATGGCCTGAGCTAACCGACTTTCACGCCACCGACTGTAAGCAACTGCTGCACGCGCTGATCGGCTGATTTATTTTTGGCTGAGATTACTGCTGCAAAGCCAGGTGACAAAGTGCTTTCACGCGATGAAAAAAACCGCAGCGCAATCCATGTACCCGACTTGGATTTGATCGCTAAAATGATTCAGTGAAGAGCACTCCCAAGCCTGCGCTTAAAGAAAGTATGTAAAGCGAAGCAGCCCTATCCATTGCAGACGGGGCTGCCAATCACACAAACCTAGCGCGGCTTAGCGTCGCTCGGCTTTGGCTTATGGCGAGTGGGCACGGCCAAGCGCGGCACTTGGCGTACGGCAACCACTCGCGGCGGCGCATCAGCTGACAAAATATCACCCAAGTGAATTTGCCCACCTGCAGCTGCTGCTTTATTCTTCTTAGGCTTTTTCGGCTTACGCACGCTGCCAACACCCAGCACTGTTTCCGGCAAACGGTGCTCAGCATAAAAGTCAGGCTCATCCACACGTTTGATATTTAAACCCAGCAACTCTTCAATCGCGATCAACTCATCCAACTCATCAGCGCTGACCAACGAGATCGCCTCACCGGTTAAACCTGCTCGTCCAGTACGACCGACACGGTGTACATAGTCTTGGGCAATAGTGGGTAAATCAAAGTTAATCACATGGGGTAATTGCTCGATATCCAAACCGCGCGCAGCCACATCGGTGGCCACCAGCACTTGCACACGCCCTAGTTTAAAATCCTGTAACGCCTTGATTCGTGCGGGCTGGGTTTTATCACCATGAATGGCATCAGCCGATACACCCGCAGCCAGTAGTTTTTTCGACAATGACTCGGCACCTTTACGGGTGCGTACAAACACCAATACCTGACCCCATGCGCGGCTGGCAATTAAATGCAGTAGCAAGTCTGTTTTACTTTTTTTATCCACTACGATCAGGTGCTGCTTGACCGTCTCCGCTGCTGAATGCTTAGGCGTGACATCAACACGGACAGGATCATTGAGCAATTTGCCCGCTAAGGTGCGGATCGGCCCAGAAAAAGTCGCGGAAAACAATAAAGTCTGACGCTGACGTGGCATCAAAGCAAATAACGCATTCAGTTCTTCAGCAAAACCTAAATCCAACATGCGATCGGCTTCATCGAGAATCAACAATTGCATCTGATTAAAACGCAACGCATTTTGCTGATATAAATCCAGTAAACGCCCTGGTGTCGCTACTAAAATATCGACACCGCGGCGCAGATTCATCATCTGCGGATTGATACTCACGCCGCCATAAGCCACCGCGGTACGTAAGGGTAAATCACCTAAATACATGCGCATGGACTCATGCACTTGCTCGGCCAGCTCGCGCGTGGGTACCAGCACTAAAGCGCGTACGCAGTTAGAAGTCACTTTAGCGCCTTCGGTGAGTAGCAATTGCAAGGTTGGTAAAGTAAAAGCTGCGGTTTTACCGGTACCGGTTTGCGCAGCAGCTAAAATATCTTTACCTATTAAAATGGGTGCAATGGCCTGCTTTTGTACTGGCGTAGGCTCGGTGTATTCTAGACGCTGTAAGTTTTCCAGCAGTGCTGGCATTAATCCTGATTTTGCAAAAGACATATTCGTGTTTACCCTGACTGTTCAGCCCTCGCAGGGCAGTTGTTATGCATTCTACAGTGTTTGCCCAATGAGCTCTTAATAAAGTCGCTGCCTCTGCGATCTTAACTGCCGAGCCAATACCCAATGAGTACTTGCTCGCTTAGCAGATGCAGACTTAAAACACGCTTCTATACACTGAACCCTCTAGACCCTTTACAGCCTGCTATGGACTAAGCTATCGCTGCTGGTGAGTTGCTTAGCAATTTCACGTATAATTATTTTTTTATGTTAAAGAAGACTTTGCTATGTCCTCAACACACGCTCTTATTGATTCAGCTAAGCGCACAATCGGCCTGGAACAAGATGCAATTACCAGCTTACTGGCGCGTATTGACCACGGTTTTGTGAATGCCTGTGAACTGATTTTAGCCTGCAAAGGGCGCGTAGTTGTGGTCGGCATGGGTAAGTCTGGGCATATCGGTCATAAAATTGCCGCGACCTTAGCCAGTACAGGTACGCCCTCGTTTTTCGTGCACCCGGCTGAAGCCAGTCATGGCGATATGGGCATGATCACCGCTGACGATATCGTCC
Organism: Thiopseudomonas sp.; assembly: GCA_035647155.1. GTDB lineage: Bacteria > Pseudomonadota > Gammaproteobacteria > Pseudomonadales > Pseudomonadaceae > Denitrificimonas. The sequence goes on along the minus strand of DASRNZ010000198.1, from coordinate 73,684 downwards.
TAGCGCTGTCAAACTCAGGCACCACCAATGAAATCGTCACCTTATTACCGTTGATTAAGCGTTTAGGCCTGACTTTAATTAGCATGACGGGTAATCCAGACTCAACTTTAGCGCATGCTGCTGAAGTGAACTTGGACTGCCAAGTTGCACAAGAAGCCTGCCCACTCAATTTAGCGCCGACCTCATCCACCACTGTAACCTTAGTTCTGGGAGATGCTCTAGCAATTGCGCTACTTGAAGCACGCGGTTTTACTCCAGAAGACTTTGCCTTTTCGCACCCTGGTGGCGCACTCGGTCGTCGTTTATTGCTTAAAGTGGAGCATGTGATGCACAGCGGCGATGAATTACCCGCTGTCTCACGCGATGCATCGCTACGCGAAACTTTATTAGAAATGACAAAAAAAGGTTTGGGTATGACGCTTATTTTAGCGCCCGACCAAACTTTAGCTGGCATTTTTACTGACGGTGATTTGCGTCGCGCACTGGATAAAGGTATTGATGTGCGTGAAGCTAATATTGATGAGCTGATGACCCACGGCGGTAAAGTAGCGCGCCCCGAGATGCTGGCGGCTGAAGCACTGAAAATTATGGAAGACCATAAAATCAGCTCATTACCGGTGATCAATGAGCACAATCAAGCCATTGGTGCGTTAAATATGCACGATTTATTACGTGCAGGAGTGATGTAATGTTAACCCTAACTAACAGTGATTTAGTGCAACGTGCGCGCGCAGTGCGCCTATTGGTATTGGACGTTGATGGCGTACTGACCGACGGCAAACTCTATTTTTCAGCGGATGGCAGCGAAGCTAAAGCCTTTAGCACACTGGACGGTCAAGGCATTAAAATGCTGAAGAATTCCGGCGTTGAGATTGCCATTATTACCGGTCGCACCTCGAGCATTGTTGAGCGCCGTGCAGACAATTTAGGCATTACCCATGTCGTGCAAGGTCGCGAAGATAAACGTGTGGCATTAGATGAATTGCTCAGCACCCTGCAACTTTCTTACGAACACGTGGCCTACTTAGGCGATGACTTACCTGATTTAGCCGCGATCCGTTGCGTGACACTCGGCGTCGCTGTGGCCAATGCCAACACCTTTGTCCGTCAGCATGCTAAAGCGGTTACGTCGTTACGGGGCGGTGAAGGTGCCGCGCGTGAGTTTTGCGAGTTTATTATGGCCGCCCAAGGTACTTTGGCCGCCGCGCAAAACGCTTACTTATAATTTTCGGTTGCCTTTATGTCTGCAAACTTACGTTTGGCTGTATTCTTTTTACCCATTGCAGTGCTTGTCGCTGCACTAGGCTATTGGAATATCAATAACCCAGAAGAAAACGATACGTCAGCCGTAACCGTCACTGATAACAGTATCGATTTTTTTGCTCAAGGCACGCATACGCTGCAGTTCACTGATAGCGGTACTCTGCACTACGAGCTCAATAGTCCGCGCATTGAGCATACGCAGAACGACGATATAACCGTATTATTCCAGCCTGATTTATTCTTGTTTCGCGGTACAGAGTTGCCCTGGCATATTAGCAGTGAGCGCAGCGAAGTCAGCCCTGAAGGCAAAGAAGTCCATTTAATTAAGCAGGTGCGGATTGAGCGTACTGATGAGCAAGGACGTCCAACTATTTTGACCACTGAGCAGCTGACCTATGTGCCCGCCACTGATTATGCACACACTCAGCTGGCAGTAAAAATCGAAGCGGCTAACGCTGTGACTACTGGCGTTGGCATGCAAACCTATTTAAATGAAAGTAAAATGCATTTACTTTCAAATGTGAGAGGCCGCTATGACGCTCGCTAAAACCAAAGCTTTACTCCTTGCCGCAAGCTTAAGCTTACTCAGCGGCTTGGTCCACGCGCTCCCTTCTGATAGCCAGCAACCGATTAATATTCAGGCCGATAGTGCTGAAATGGATGATAAGCGCGGCGTTGCGATTTATCGTGGTGATGTTGTCATCACCCAAGGCACTTTAAAAATAACCGGCGACACCGTCACCATTACCCTGAATAAAAACAGTGAAATTGAAGTATTTACCTCAGTGGGTCAGCCTGCTTACTATGAGCAGCAACCTGCTGCAGATAAATCGATTGTGAAAGCCTACGGCATCACCATTCAGTATTTAGCCGCCGATGAAAAAATCATCATCATTGACCAAGCCAAAGTAATCCAACAAGGCAGCACCTTCCGTGGTGAAAAAATCATCTACGATACCAAGCAACAAATTGTGACAGCAGGTCGTGGCAAACAAGGCACCATCACCACACCAGCACCGCGGATCAATATGGTTATTCAACCTAAAAACAAAAGCACTGAAGCAGAGTAAAAAACGCCATGAGCAGCACCTTAACCGCTAAAAACCTGGCCAAAAGTTATAAAGGACGCACAGTGGTACACGATGTCAGTGTCTCCATTGAGAGCGGCCAAGTTGTTGGCTTACTCGGCCCTAATGGTGCAGGTAAAACCACCTGCTTTTATATGATTGTGGGCTTGGTTAAAGCTGACAAAGGCACTGTTTTTATTGACCAAACTGATGTCAGCTTTCAACCCATGCATGGCCGCGCTCGTGCCGGTATTGGCTACTTGCCGCAAGAAGCCTCAATTTTCCGCAAGCTCAGTGTCGCTGATAATATTCTGGCGATTTTAGAGCTGCGTAAAGATCTGGATCGCGCGGGCCGCCTGCAGGCCCTGGATGAACTGCTACAAGAGTTTCATATCACTCACTTGCGCGACAGCAAAGGTATGAGCTTATCTGGTGGTGAGCGCCGTCGTGTTGAGATTGCGCGGGCCCTCGCCACTAACCCTAAGTTTATTTTACTCGATGAGCCTTTTGCTGGTGTCGACCCTATTTCTGTGGGCGATATTAAGCAGATTATCAATCACTTAAAAGACAAAGGCATTGGTGTTTTAATTACCGACCATAATGTGCGCGAAACACTCGACATTTGCGAGAAAGCTTATATTGTCAGTGCAGGCAGAATTATCGCTGAAGGCTCGCCCAGCAGCGTGCTGGAAAACCAGTTGGTTAAAGACGTTTATCTCGGTCAAGAATTCCACCTTTGACCACAAACCAAAGGCTGCTATAGCTCGATATACAGCCTTTGTAGTGTACTGCCGCTAAACTTTATTGCCCTGCGCCGCTTGTCAAGTCTATGCAAACATGAAAATTTCAGGCATAAATCTTGCTATAGAGCCATATCTTGGCGCACTGACGATAGGAGTTATGCCTTTCCATTATGAAAGCCTCACTCGTTTTAAAAATGGGTCAACAACTGACCATGACCCCGCAACTGCAGCAAGCCATTCGCTTATTGCAGATGTCGACACTCGATCTGCAAGCTGAAATCCAAGAAGCCTTGGAAAGTAACCCGATGCTGGAAGTCGAAGACGACAACACTAGTGCTGACAGCGATACAAAAAGCGCAGCGCAAGAGCACTCCAGCAACACTCAGGCGAGTAGCCAAGAAGAACCAGCAGATAACAATCAAAGCCCAGTTGACACAAGCGACTGGACTGAACAAATCCCCAGCGAGTTAGAAATAGACACCTCATGGGAAGATATTTACCAATCCAGCGCCAGCAATATTCCCAGTTCAAACAGTGAAGACTGGGATTTTACTAGCACCACCGCGGCTGGAACTGATCTGCAAACACACTTACTTTGGCAACTGAACCTCGCCAAAATGAGCGACAGTGACCGTATGATTGCCACGGTAATTATCGATAGCATCGGTAGCGATGGCTATTTACAAGAAAGTCTTGAAGATATCCAAGACGCCTTCGACCCCATGCAACATATCGAGATGGATGAAATCGAGATGGTGCTCAAGCGCGTCCAGCAGTTTGAGCCCACAGGTGTTGCTGCGCGTAACTTAAGCGAGTGCCTATTGCTGCAGCTGAATAATTTACCCAGCAATACCGCATGGCTTGCGCAAGCTAAAACGATCTGTAAAGAACATCTAGAGCTGCTAGGTGGCCGCGACTACAATCAGTTGATGCGCCGCATGCGTATTAAAGAAGAGGCGCTGAAAGAGATCGTACAGCTGATCCAGTCCCTTGACCCAAGACCCGGTTCAGCGATTGAAACCACAGAAGCCGAATATATTGTGCCGGATGTGATTGTCCGCAAAGCCAATAATCGCTGGATTGTTGAACTCAATCCTGAAGTAGCACCACGCTTAGGCGTCAATGCCCAGTATGCGAGTTTTGTGCAGCGCGCTGATAACAGCGCCGATAACACCTTTATGCGCACGCAGCTGCAAGAAGCTCGCTGGTTTATTAAAAGCCTGCAAAGCCGCAATGAAACACTGCTTAAAGTGGCGACGCAAATTCTAGATTATCAACGTGGTTTTTTTGATTATGGCCCCGAAGCCATGAAGCCTTTAGTCTTGGCAGAAATTGCAGAAGCGGTTGGTATGCACGAGTCAACCATTTCACGCGTCACCACGCAAAAATATATGCATACGCCGCGTGGTATTTATGAGCTAAAATACTTCTTTTCCAGCCATGTCAGTACAACACAAGGCGGCGAATGCTCATCCACAGCGATTCGAGCCATTATTGAAAAGCTGGTAGCGGCAGAAAACCCTAAAAAACCATTGAGTGATAGTAAAATCGCTGGTTTACTGGAAGAGCAAGGTATTCAAGTGGCACGGCGTACCATCGCCAAATATCGAGAATCACTGGGTATTGCCTCTTCAACCGAACGAAAACAGTTATTATAGACATTGGTCAGTAACACTTAATTTACGCAAGCGTTACAATCCTGCTTATACCGCACTAAGCAGTTAAACTAAGGAGAATAGTATGCAAATCACTATCACAGGTCATCAATTGGAAGTGACTGAAGCCCTACGTGAATACGTTGAGACTAAGTTTAGTAAACTTGAGCGTCACTTTGACAAAATTACCAGCGTTCGCGTAACTCTCAGTGTTGAAAAAGTGAAACAGAAGATTGATGCAACCTTGCTCATTGCTGGCGGTGATATTAATGCCAATGCTGAGCATGATGATATGTATGCCGCGATTGACCTACTCGTTGATAAACTGGATCGTCAATTAATCAAACACAAAGAAAAGCAACTGGATCGTCAGAAAGGCGCTCTTGAACGTTAAGACTTATATGATTCGATTAGAACATATACTGACCCCAGCGCGTTCCCAAGTGAACGTGCCGGGCGGCAGTAAAAAACGTGTACTTGAATACATTGCCCATTTAATTGCCTCTGACTTACCTGATATTGATGAAGATGTTCTTTTTGAAAGCCTGGTGGCTCGCGAAAAGCTCGGCTCAACAGGGTTTGGCAATGGCATTGCAATACCTCATTGTCGGTTGATTGGCTGCACAACGCCGATCAGTGCCGTACTACACCTCAACACACCCGTTGATTTTGATGCGATTGATGGCGAGCCCGTTGATCTGCTCTTTGTTTTATTGGTGCCTGAAGAGGCCACTGATGAGCACTTAGAGCTATTACGACAAATCGCTAGTATTTTTGAACAAGATGATATTCGCGAGCGTTTACGTAACGCTCCTGATAGTGCCGCCCTATATCAAACCGTGCTTGATGCGCAACTTTAGAGGCTTTTTATATGCGTTTAATTATCGTTAGTGGCCGCTCTGGGTCAGGTAAAAGTACAGCACTCGATGTACTGGAAGATAACGACTTTTATTGCATTGATAACCTCCCAGCGATGCTCTTGCCCGAGCTAGCAGAGCGCACTTTACTGGCAACAGAATTAGTCTATCCACAGATTGCTGTATCCATTGATGCACGTAACGCGCCCAATCAGCTTGAGCGTTTTCCAGAGCTGTTAGCCGGTTTGCGTGAGCGTCATATTGTCTGTGACGTGCTGTACCTTGATGCAGACGATGAAACTTTGCTCAAGCGTTTCTCAGAAACACGCCGACGCCACCCACTCACCAACGATTCACGCTCTTTGGCAGAAGCCATTCGTGATGAAAAGCTGCTACTGGCACCTATTGTCGACTTAGCTGATTTAACTATCGACACTTCGCACCTCAATCTGTATCAATTGCGCGATATTATTAAACTGCGCTTATTGGACAAACCTGAACCTGGTACTGCGTTTTTAATTGAGTCATTCGGTTTTAAACGCGGCGTACCGGTGGATGCCGACGTAGTCTTTGATATTCGCTGCCTACCCAACCCCTACTGGAAACCTGAACTGCGCGCTTACTGCGGGCTTGATCAGCCGATTGTTGAGTATCTGGGCGAGCAAGCTGACGTCGAAGAGATGTACAACGATATCCATACCTATTTAGCTAAATGGCTGCCACGCTTTGCCGCCAGCAACCGCGCCTATGTCACTATTGCGATTGGCTGCACCGGTGGCCAACACCGCTCGGTCTATATGGCACAGCGTTTAGGCGAAGCGCTGGGCAAAGAACTCAGTAATGTACAAATTCGCCACCGCGATGTAGTGCGTATTGACGAGCAGAAAGATGCTTAGCTGCCAAGTCACCATCATTAACAAGCTGGGTTTACATGCAAGAGCCGCGGCAAAATTTGTTTCCGTGGCGAACAACTACCCGTGCAAGATCAGCATCGGCCGAGATCGCCACACACTGTGTAACGGTAAAAACATTATGTCAGTGATGATGCTCGCGGCTAGCAAAGGTACTGATTTGCATCTGAGTGCTGAGGGCGAGCAAGCTGAAGACGCTCTCAACGCATTACAAATACTGATTGCACAACGCTTTGACGAAGAGTGTTAACGCGCCACCTAGCCTAGCGCCGCTAGCCTATATCTAAGCAATGCGGCCCATCCACTAGCGGATCATTAATTAAAGTACTCACACGCCTCTCACGTAGCTGTTGCAGCGGCTCGGCTAATAATGCCCGTAACTCTTCTTCAGTACTGTCTGGACTCAGCCAAACTTCTTTTTGCTGTTCATTGAGCACAATTGGCCGACGTAAATTGGCCGCTTGCTGAGTGAGCATCGCTACACTGTAATAGTCACGCCCCGGAACCGCATACACATCCCAAATCGCCGCAAAATACACCACACTGTCTTCTGCACAAAGCCAAAACGGGTGTTTACGATGCAAGCCGCGCCACTCAAAAAAACCATTGGCAGGTAAAACACAACGCTGACTGCGCCAAGCTTTTTTAAACATAGGCTGGGTACTGATGGTTTCAGCTCGCGCATGCGCTACGGCACGGGTTAAATCTGTCATCCAATCTGAAGTAAAACCCCACAAAGCCAGTGCTGCCTGCAGTTTATTCTGTTTTTGGAACAGCATTAACACTTGTGATTTGGGTGCCAAGTTCCAATGCGCACGCATCTGCTGTGGAAAGCCCGGCAGCTCAACCCAACTTTCTGGCCATTTAAACAACCCATAGCGTCCTGACATCAAGGCCTCTCTTTTAACATTCTAAAACACCACGACGGGCAATGTCTTGCCCATCAGACTCGCATTCAACAACGGGAGTGGCTTGTTGATAACTGCTAATCAATTCACGTGCGCGCTGCTCATCCTCGTCACCGACCATCAAAGCTAATAAGCCTAGAGCCGGTAACTCACCCATACCACCGATTAAGTCTGCGCCCTGCAAGTACACCTTAATACCTTCACTGTTTAACATACTGATTAACATCTGCGCTTCCATTAAATCAGCAGGCTCATGAATCCTTTGCACTCTGTATCTCCTCTGCAAGTTATCCATCAATGCAGGTATAATAGCCCAATTGTCTAACCCTACAGCGCCTAAAGCACTGAACAGCATCCGCTTAAGAGAATCACATGGATCAATTTGACAGCATTCGCCCCTACAACGACGATGAAGTGGCGTCTGTATTGCAACGTTTACTGGCTGACGTAGATTTCCTATCAATCATCACTCAGTACCGTTTCCCTAAAGCTGCACGTTACTTAGGTTGGCTATTGCGCCCAGTCATTGCCAGTAAACTGCGTACTGAACTGGCACAAGTCAAAACGGTAGCAGCGCTGCAACAACGCATTGAGCCCTATGTGGAGCGCAGTATTACCCAAGCGTCAGATGGCATTAGTTTCTCAGGAATTGAGCATTTAAAGGCTGATCAACCACGTTTGTATCTGGCTAATCACCGCGATATCGTAATGGATCCAGCCTTTATCAATTACGCTTTATTTCAGGCAAAGCATCAAATACCACGCATTGCCATCGGTGATAATTTATTGCAGCGCCCCTTTGTCAGCGATTTAATGCGCCTCAATAAGAGCTTTATTGTGCACCGTTCACTGACCAATCGCCGTGAAAAGCTAACGGCATTCCAACTCTTATCTGCTTATATCAATCACTCGATCTTAAATGATCATGAGTCGATTTGGATTGCTCAAGCAGAAGGCCGTGCTAAAGATGGTGATGACCGCACAGAAAGCGCAATCTTAAAGATGTTTCACTTATCGCGTAAAACCGAAGATTTTGCAGCGGTGATTGCTTCTTTAAATCTGACTCCCGTGGCGATCAGCTACGAATATGACCCCTGTGATATAGCTAAAGCGCGTGAGTTGTATATCCGCGCGACAACAGGTAAATACACCAAGCAAGTCGGCGAAGATGATGCCAGTATCGCGCTCGGCATTACTGGTTATAAAGGTCATGTGCATGTGCATTTCTGCCCCAGCATCAACGACGGCTTTAGTGATGCTAAACAGTTGGCCCACTTGGTTGATCAGCAGATCTGGCGTGATTACCGTTTATTCCCCGTCCATTACTTAGCTTGGGCAATGTGGCAAATGCGTGATACTGAGTTAATCGTACCGGCGATTGACACAGTATTTGAGCAGCAGGATATCTTAGCCGCGCAACAAGAATGGCAACGCCGTTTAGCCGCTTGCCCTGAAGAACATCGTCCGTATTTGATTATGCAATACGCAACGCCGCTACAAAATCAATACCGTAGCACCACACCGACCGTCTAAATTTCGCAGATAACTGCATACGCTCTTGAGGTTTTTATGCCCTGGTTACAAGTCCGCTTAGCCATTCAACCCAACCAAGCTGAAGCATGGGAAGATACTTTACTTGAACTGGGCGCTGTCTCAGTGACCTTTATGGACGGTGAAGACCAGCCCATTTACGAGCCTGATTTAGGCACGACCCCGCTGTGGTCACATACGCATTTATTGGCCTTATTTGAAGATGATGTGGATGCTCAAGCCCTGCAACAACATCTGCAGTTACTCGGTGGTGATGCAACCCCAGAAATGCACTTTGAGCAGATTGAAGATCAAGACTGGGAGCGCAGCTGGATGGATAATTTCCACCCGATGCGTTTCGGTCAGCGCTTATGGATTGTACCCAGCTGGCATGCGGCGCCAGAGCCTGATGCGGTCAACTTATTATTGGACCCAGGTTTAGCCTTTGGTACCGGCACACACCCCACCACGGCGCTATGCCTTGAGTGGCTTGATGGTCAGCCTTTAGAGGGCTGTAACGTCCTTGATTTCGGTTGTGGCTCAGGTATTTTAGCCATTGCTGCTAAGTTGTTAGGCGCAACACAACTGACTTGCACTGATATTGATAGCCAAGCATTGGAAGCCACTCGCGACAATGCTAACCGTAACGCCATTGCTGAAGAAGATATGCTGGTGTATCTGCCTGAGCATATGCCCAAACAAGAATTTGATGTGGTCTTAGCTAATATTCTAGCGGGTCCGCTAGTTGCTCTGGCACCACAGTTAATAGAGCACACACGCTCGGGTGGACGTATTGCTTTGTCGGGTATTTTGGCCGAACAAGCTCAGGAGGTCCGTGATGCTTACAGCGACGCTTTTGATCTTGCCCCCACTGCCGAAAAAGATGGCTGGGTGTGTATCTCAGGTGTGCGTCGTTAATTTATAGTCTGATGCAGTCTGTGCAGCCTAGCCTAAGCAATCGGCTCGCCTGCACAGCCAACCTGCTTGATTTAAACGGGTTACAACCATGACTGACACTTTTATCGCTCAATGCCCACATTGCCAAAGTAGTTTTCGCGTTAAGCACAGCCAGCTTGATATAGCTCAAGGTGCAGTGCGCTGTGGCGCATGCTTAAAAGTCTTTAATGCGGCCAGTCAACTCACTGCACCCAAACCCAAGAGAGAATCCAGTCCGCTCTCCAGCACTAGAGAAACAGCGACACAGAACACAGCGACAAAACCTCAAAAAAAGCAGTTTTATCTGGATAATGATATCGATCTAGGTGATTTTAATTTAGATGATGAAATTGCCCGCCTAGAGCGTGATGAACAGCAGCTTAAAAGCTATACAGACGCACTCAAGCCCAGCGTTAGACCAGTCACACCTAAATTAGAAGATACAAACAAGGCACAGCCCGATCAGCCGACCAACAGCTTAGCCACAGCAGCCCAAAACACCAGCAGCCCTGAAACTGAAAACGAGGTTGAGGTTGAAGCTGAAACCATTCAAGCAGCGGCTGAAGACATAGCCATCCCTACTACACCGACCTATACGCTCAAAGCCAGCGCAGATGACAGCATTGCGCAGCCAAGAGCAGTAGATCGATTGCGCTTTGACGATGAACCTTTGCGTTTAGACTCACGCCCCAAGCAGACTCCTTGGAAACGCTGGCTGGTCTGGATTCTAGTGTATGGTCTAGCCGCTCTATTGGTACTGTGCTTGTATATCTATGGCAATTTCGCCCAACTGGCGCGCCAAGACAGCACACGGGCATGGCTGGCACCTCTATGCCAGATGATTGGCTGCCAACTGCCCTCCAAAGTGGATGTGCAGCAGATTAAAAGCAGTAACTTAGTGGTCCGTGATCACCCTGAATTTAGCGCAGCAGTACTGGTCGATGCGATTATTTATAACCGTGCATCCTTTAGCCAACCCTTCCCGCTGATCGAACTGGTTTTTTCTGACCAGCACGGTGAAATCGTTGTCCGTCGTGTGTTTAAGCCTGTTGAATACCTGAGCGGCGAGTTAGCTGCAGACAACCCCATGCCACCACAAACACCCATTCATATTGCTTTAGAAACATTGCAGCCTGCTGGCGGTGTGATTAATTACACACTTAATTTTATCTCACCGAACTAACAGCCAAGGCGCACTACTGCACCTTGGCTGTGCTATTAAAGCTTAGCTACCAGCAACTTTCATCCGCTCAATTAATACTGAACCGGTACGAATACCACCACGCAGATCCAGATCATTACCTACCGCAACAATCTGTTTAAACATATCGCGCATATTACCGGCAATCGTCACTTCATCGACAGGGAACTGAATCTCACCATTCTCTACCCAGTAACCACCCGCGCCACGTGAATAATCACCAGTGACCATATTCAAGCCTTGGCCCATTAACTCAGTCACCAGCAAACCACGACCCATTTTCTTTAATAGCGCCGCTTGATCATCATTGCCATGGGTGACAAATAGATTGCGTGCTCCACCAGCATTGGCGGTGCTTGGCATACCCAGCTTACGCCCAGAATAGGTACTGAGCATATAGTTAGTCAGCACGCCGTTTTCAATAAAGGGTTTAGCATAGGTTGCCAGACCATCACCGTCAAAGGCACTGCTGGATAAACCACCTTGCAGTAGCGGACGCTCGTCTAAGGTCAGCCACTCAGGGAATAAAGTCTGCCCTAACGCATCCACTAAAAATGAAGAGTTACGGTACTGATTACCACCGGCAATCGCACCCAATAAGCTACCGAACAAGCCACCCGCCAATTCAGCAGCAAAGAGTACCGGCACATCGCAAGTTGGTACTGAGCGCGCACCCAAGCGATTGACCGTACGCTCAGCAGCGATACGGCCAATGCTAGCAGCGTCAGTTAACTGATCAGCACGGCGACCGTAGTCGTACCAATAGTCACGCTGCATTTGTCCGTCAGCTTCAGCGATCATCACGCAACTGATGCTGTGACGCGTACCCGCATGACCAGCAATCAAACCATGACTGTTGCCATAGACTGTACAACCGACATCACTATTAACGCTGGTGCCATCGGCATTACTGATACGAGGGTCTGCAGCAAAAGCAGCGGCCTCACATTCCAGCGCCAGCTCGATGGCCTGCGCTGGAGTGACATCCCACGGATGCCATAAATCTAAGTCTGGGAAGTTCTGTGCCATCAATTCTTTATCGGCTAAACCAGAGAACTCATCGGGCGATGCATATTTAGCAATAGCTAAAGCAGCGGCAACAGTCTCTTGAATCGCCGTATCACCGGCAACTGTGGTGCTGGCCGAGCCTTTTTGCTGGCCATGATAAACCGTAATAGAAAAGCCTTGGTCGCGATTAAACTCAACCGTTTCAACTTCACGCTGACGTACGCTGGTTTCTAAACCCTGCTGTACCGACACCGCAACTTCACAGGCACTGGCACCCTGTTGTTTGGCTGCGGCAAGAATTTTTTCAACCTGAATCTTCAGCTCAGGTAACGATTGTGGACCGACACTTTCACTTACACTCATAGTTACTCCAAAGCATTTTCACAAGACCCTATAAAAGTATCAGCCTTGCTCTGTTATCATAGCGTTCTAATTGATTGGAACGCCGTTATGTCTGACTATCTCGACGACTCGCTGGACGAAGAAGAAAAAAGCAAATCACAAGTAAAACGTGAAATGCTAGCTCTACAAGAGCTGGGCCTACGTCTTTCTGACCTGAAGCCCGAACTGCTCAATAAAATGCCGCTCAGCGATGAGCTGCGTAGAGCATTGGATGAAACCTGTAAACATACTGCGCATATTGCCCGTAAGCGCCATTCGCAGTTTCTCGGTAAACTGCTGCGTAATCACGATATTGACGCCATTATGCAACCGGTGAATCTGGTTGATAGCCAAACCCGTGAATACAATGACCGCTTTCATGCTTTGGAACGCTGGCGTAACCGCCTGATCGCCGAGGGTGATGAGGCGCTACAAAGCTTTGTTGTGGACTACCCAGATACTGATATTCAGCATATGCGCAGTCTTATTCGTCACGCTCAACACGAGCTGGCGCGTAATAAAGCCCCCACTGCATCACGTAAAATCTTTAAGTATTTACGCGATTTAGATGAGCAGCGCTTAGGTTTAAAATAACCTGCACTGACAACTGTAGCCGCTATTCAACCAGCGGATGCAGTTGTTAACCTTTTAATTACCTGTGCCACCCACGGTAATACCATCAATCTTCAAGGTCGGCTGACCCACACCTACCGGTACGCCTTGGCCTGCTTTACCACAGACACCCACACCCGGATCAAGTGCTAAATCATTACCCACCATAGAGACTTGGCGCATGGCTTCTGGACCATTACCAATCAAGGTAGCCCCTTTAACTGGCGCAGTAATTTTACCATCTTCAATTAAGTAGGCTTCGCTGGTGGAGAAGACAAACTTTCCGCTGGTGATATCCACTTGCCCGCCGCCTAAGTTGGCGCAATAAATACCACGCTTGACCGAACGAATAATCTCTTCGGGCTCGCTTTCACCCGCCAACATATAGGTATTAGTCATACGCGGAATCGGCACATGCGCATAAGATTCGCGACGACCATTACCAGTCGGTGCTACGCCCATTAAACGTGCGTTCATCGTATCTTGCATATAACCGCGCAGCACACCATTTTCAATCAATGTGGTGCACTGAGCCGCGATGCCTTCATCATCCATACTCAACGAGCCACGACGACCGATTAAAGTACCGTCATCGACAATGGTACACAGTGGGGATGCCACTTGCTGGCCCACTTTACCGCTATACGCCGAACTGCCTTTGCGGTTAAAGTCTCCTTCCAAACCATGACCCACAGCCTCATGCAGCAAAACGCCGCTCCAGCCTGGGCCGAGTACCACTGGCAAAGTACCTGCGGGCGCATCGATGGCCTCCAGATTCACCTGAGCTTGGCGCACCGCTTCACGGGCAAAATCCATAGCGAGGTCGTTCTCAAGGAAGCAACGGTAGTCCGTACGTCCACCACCGCCGGAACTGCCACGCTCACGACGGCCATTGTGCTCAATAATCACACTGACATTAAAACGCACCAAAGGACGCACATCTGCTGCGAGACGGCCATCTAAGGTGGCAACTAAAACTTGCTCCCAAGAGCCGGTCAAGCTCACGCTGACTTGGCAAATACGCGGATCGAGCGAGCGGGTTGCCGCATCAATTCTTTTTAGCAAGGCCACTTTGTCTTCGCGACTGATCACTTCCAACGGATTGTCCGCTGAATATAACGGCGCATGCGTCACTGCTTGAATCGCAATCGGCTGCACACGCTGGCCCGACTGAGCAATACTGCGTGACGCTTGCGCGGCTTGTAATAGCGCAGGCAAGGTCAGTGCATTACTGTAAGAAAAACCGGTTTTCTCACCGGCTAAGGCACGCACGCCGACACCTTGGTCCAGACTAAAGCTACCTTCTTTAACGATACCTTCTTCTAAGACCCAGGCTTCAGAAATACGGTTTTGGAAATATAAATCAGCAGCATCAATACCCGGTCCAGCGAGTTCGCTGAACACAGTTGATAGTTGCTCCAGCGCTAGGCCGGTAGGTGCCAACAAAACAGAACTGACGTCGGCTAACAAATCACTCATTGTGTGTCCTCTGTGTCTGCACGCGATAACTGCGCGACAGAAAATCGTTTATGTTGCCATAGTGGCATACGTTGGCGAATAGCCGCTTGCTCAGCACGCGGATACGCATGGGTGATGCAGCCAGCGCCGCTGGGTAACTCAACAAGTACCCTGCCCCACGCATCTATAATTGCGGAGTGGCCAAAAGTTTCACGTCCTGCGCCATGCTCGCCACCTTGGTTTGCGGCGAGCAGCACACATTGTGTTTCAATCGCACGAGCGCGCAATAATACTTGCCAATGCGCAGCTCCAGTCAATGCAGTAAAAGCCGAAGGTATGCTAATCAACTCAGCGCCTGCATCACGCAGTGCGCTATATAACTCAGGAAAGCGTAAATCGTAACAGATTGTCAGGCCTAAACGGCCAACTGGCGTATCTACAACCGTACAACTGTGCCCTTTGGCATAGCGCTCCGATTCTTTATAACTGCCCTGTTGATCCTCCACCGCTGCATCAAATAAATGCAGTTTATCGTAACGCGCTACACACTCGCCAAACTCATCAAATACTAAAGAACTGGCGCAGGGTTTACCTGCCATTTGACCGACTGGCAACAAAGGTAAGGTACCACCGACAATCCACAGACCCAGTTCACGTGCGGTCTGGGCTAACCAAGATAAGATGGGGCCCTGTTGCTGTGCTTCAAGGGCAGCAATCTGCACAGGATTAATTTTACCCATAGCAGCAAAGTTTTCTGGCAATACCGCTAAGCGTGCGCCCTCCTCTGCGGCTTGCTCTAACAGACACCGAGCATGAGCAAGATTGGTGGCGATATGCTCGCCTGAAACCATTTGAATAACCGCAACTGTCATAAAAACCTACCAACCCCACCTGGTTAAGATTGCGTTGCTTAATGAGGCAGCGCTTAGTACTCATTTTACCGCATACCGCGGCCTGCACAACTCCCACGCGGCTTATGCCATACTAGTAGGATTATCATTACCCTGTGTGCTTATGTCTCTCGATATTAACAATCTACAGTGCTCGCAATGGCGACAAGCTATTCAACTCGGCGACTTTCAGCGTGGCAAAGCTTACGCTGCACAGGGTCGCAGTACTGTGCTGCATATTCAAGACACTACGTTGACCGCACAATGCAAAGGTTCTGCTGGGCAAACCTATCTGCAAACCATTGCGCTGCTGGCCAAAGACGGTTATTACGATGTTAATGGCCGCTGCTCCTGCTATGTGGGTTATAACTGTAAGCATGTGGTGGCTGCCTTGCTGACTGTGGAAGAGCTGCAACAGCAGGGCAATCCGCCCACACTATTATCCATGCCCAGCACCCATACAGCACCCAGCACACAACAACCGGCGCAAAAAGTAAAAATCACCGACGCGCCTATCCAACCGCCAACCCCGCAATTGACCTTAGGTAGCGTTGCCGTTGAACGCTATGACGCCCGCACAAAGCGCATGCTCACTGCCCTGCAACATCGCGCGGCATTGGCGTTTAATTATCACGGCCATCTATGTGTCGGTAAACCCAGCGCTGAATTTATCGCGCATACTGCACCTTATCAGCGCTTGCGTATTATCCGTGACTTAACCTTTGAACAAGAATGCCGCCAACAACTGCAAGAGCTGGGTTTTAAGATTGGTTTAAGGCGCAGCGATGCTGTCCCTGAAACTGCAGGTGATGCCTATGAGCTGCCCAGCGATGCCGCGTGGCTGAAATTTATGCAGCAACCGGTGCAGGATTTACGTGAGCAAGACTGGCAGATTACCATGCTGCCGCAGTTTCAATTTAACTTACTGCAAATTGATCACTGGCATGCCACGCTGGAAGAATCTCCCACACTGGATTGGTTTTCTTTAGAGTTGGGTATTGAAGTGGCAGGCAAATCCATCAGCCTGCTACCCATTTTATTACAGCTGATTCGCCAGTCGCCCAAACTTCTCGACGCAAAGTATCTAGCGCAACGTGACGATAGCGAAGCACTTTTGGTACATATCCACACCTTAGGTCAACGCGTGGCGCTGCCTTATGCGCGTATTCGCCCAGTACTAACGACGCTCAGCGAGTTGTATATCCGCGAAGCGCTGACCGATGAGAAAACCATACGCCTGCCACGCCAAGAAGCTGCACGCCTGACGCAGATGCAAGCACAAGGTATTGAATGGCACGGCGGTGAAGGCATTCAAGCATTAGCTGAACGTCTCGCACAGCCGCTGCAAAGCCTCTGCCCAACACCTGAAGGCTTAAAGGCCACGCTACGTGACTATCAGCGCGATGGTCTGACTTGGCTGCAAAACCTGATGCAGCTAGGAATGAGCGGTATCTTGGCTGACGACATGGGCCTAGGTAAAACCCTGCAGACCTTGGCGCATATTCTCACAGAAAAAAACGCGCAGCGCTTGCAGCAGCCAGTACTGATTGTGATGCCAACCAGCCTGATTGCGAACTGGCAAGATGAAGCTGCACGCTTTACTCCACAATTAAAAGTGCTGTGCTTACACGGTCCAAAGCGCCATGCATTATTTGCACAGATGGCTCAGGCCGATATTGTGATTAGCACCTATGCATTGCTCTCGCGTGATAGCCAACATCTGCTGAAGCAAGATTGGCATCTAGTGGTTTTGGATGAAGCACAAACCATTAAAAACCCTCGCAGTAAAGCTGCCGTCTGCGCTAGCCAGTTACGCGCGCAACAACGCATTTGTTTAACCGGCACACCCTTAGAAAACAACTTAGGTGAACTGTGGTCGCTATTTAACTTTTTAATGCCCGGCTGGCTAGGTGACACTAAAAGCTTCACTCGCCAATACCGCACACCAATTGAGAAAAACGCTGACGAGCAACGTTTAGCCCACCTGCAAGGCCGCCTTAAACCCTTTATTTTAAGACGCAGCAAACACGAAGTGGCCAGCGAGTTACCGACTAAAACAGAAATCACTCAGTACATTGACTTAACCAGCGCGCAGCGTGACCGTTACGAAACCTTACGTTTGGCCATGGATAAAAAAGTCCGTGAGGAAATTCAGCGCGTGGGTATTGGCCGCAGTCATATTGCAGTTTTAGAAGCGCTGCTAAGGTTGCGCCAAGTCTGCGGTGACTTGCGTTTACTCAGCACAGAAGATGCCGAAAAGTACAGCACTCAAGACTCAGCAAAAATGCTGCAGTTACTGGAGATGCTGCGCACCTTTACCGCTGAAGGCCGTCGTATTTTAGTTTTTTCACAATTCACCAGCATGCTGGCGTTAATCTCTAACGAACTTAATGACGCACAGATTCCCTTTGTGCAACTCACTGGACAAACCACAGACCGGCGCACACCTGTTGCGCGCTTTCAGGCAGAAGAAGTACCGGTATTTTTAATCAGCCTTAAAGCCGGTGGTGTGGGTTTAAACCTCACCGCAGCCGATACCGTGATTCATCTTGACCCTTGGTGGAACCCTGCCACCGAAGCGCAAGCCAGTGACCGTGCCTATCGCATTGGCCAAACCAAACCGGTATTTATTTACAAACTGATTGCCCGTGGCAGTGTCGAAGAAAAGATTCAAGAACTGCAACAGCATAAAGCCGCCTTGGCCAGCAGCATTCTTGACGGTGGCTCAAGCGTTAACGCCAGTTTTGATGACGCAACCATTGAGTCTTTGCTAGCGCCACTGGACAGTTAAAAAAATCAATTATTGTTCACTGCATAGAGGCTTTGCTATGCTCGCAGCACGACTTTAGGAGCATTGATGGTGAAACCAAACCAAGTAGACAAATTACGTACAGGCTTACATAACTACGCAGAATCTATCGGTAACCTGTTAGTCGAAACCTTTCATTATCTGGCTTTATTTGCCATTGGCGGGATGACTGCATGGGCCGCTGCGCTGGCAGCATTTGAAATGCTAGCCAAAGGCGCAGCATCCATTGACGATATTTTACTGTTGTTTATTTATCTTGAGTTGGGTGCCATGGTCGGTATTTACTTTAAAACCAACCATATGCCCGTACGCTTTTTAATCTATGTGGCAATTACTGCGTTAACCCGACTGATGATTTCTGATATTTCTCACCACAATGACCCTAATATGGGCGTGGTGTATATCTCAGGTGCGATTTTATTATTAGCCATCGCAGTATTGATCGTACGCTACGCTTCAGCGCGCTTTCCGACACCTCGCCCCACAGCCAAAAACCCTAAGGTTACTGATGAAAGCCATGAGGGTATTGAGCCCGGCTAGTGACTGAAATGCCGCTGTTGTGCAGCGGCATCTTTATTGGAATTATTTGCTAGGAACAGGCATTGGAAATGGCATCACATTACCCACTGCTGCCTCACTGATAGTTGCCACGCCTAAACGCTCAACCTCATCAATACGCACAATCGAATGCATCGGCACATAGCTGCGAATCACACCTTCAAACTGCGCCTTAAGCTTCTCTTCACTGGGATCAACCACAACTTGTGTGCGCTCACCAAAAACAAACTCTTCTATTTCTAAAAAGCCCCAAAGGTCACTTTGAAAAATTGACTTAGCATACATTTCAAAGACTTGACCTTGATTGACAAAGATCACCTTGAAAATTGGGTTTTCGCTTTTACTCATAACCGCATAAAACTCATAAACGAACGGATGCGCAGCTTAGCATATTCATCCTAAACTGTGACCGTATCAACACGTCTTGCCCCTCACGATTGTGCAACTGACGCGCGCATCAAGCCACCTCAACCAAATCAAATAAGAAATACTTTCATTTAGGACTTGACTTGCGAATGAGAATTGTTATTATTAACTCAACTGATCGCAAGGTCAGCTGGTAACTACAGAATCAACAGGTCGATTTTCAAGTTATCTCCTCATCAGGCTAAACACGGTTTGACCCGCACTTGTGCGGGTCTTTTTTTGTCTAAAATAACCCTACCCTAGTCCATTCAATACAAATCAGCTTATAGCAGACACAAAAAAGCCAAGCATATGCAGCGGCCATTTTTATAGGACCACTGCAAAGATACTTGGCTTTTTATCATGTTAAGGCAACGTCTAAACTAGACGCCGCCTGTACATATCAACTTAACGCACACCCGTTTGACGCAATGCCGCTGGGGTAAAGTCACCCGAGGAAGACACCGCCCCAAACTCATAGGACTGCTTCTCTTCGTTCTTCATACCTAAGGCTAAGTAACGACCCGATTGCAGGTCGTACAAGGCTTCAAGT
Organism: Thiopseudomonas sp.; assembly: GCA_035647155.1. Classification (GTDB taxonomy): domain Bacteria; phylum Pseudomonadota; class Gammaproteobacteria; order Pseudomonadales; family Pseudomonadaceae; genus Denitrificimonas. The sequence continues at coordinate 53,939 of DASRNZ010000198.1, read as the reverse complement.
GTGTACCAAGGCACTTGCTTGTTGAAATAGTGCAGCGCATGCGCTTCAGCGACACGCCATAAGTTACCACGGCCATCGTAATGATCAATGGCTGCTGCTTGCCAAGTATCTTCATCAATATAGAAATCACGTTTCGCATAAATATGACGCTCGCCCTCTTTCAAGGTCGCGGTCACATGCCATACACGGTGTAATTCATAACGGGCTAAATCTTGGTTAATATGACCGGCTTTAATAATGTCGGCATATTTAAGCTTGGGTGAATCCAACTCGTAGTTGTTATACGAGATATAGACTTCTTTTTTACCGTTGAGCTTCCACTCATAGCGGTCAGGTGCACCGTTGTACATATCGAGATTATCAGAGGTACGCAAACCATCTGCCGCTGTACCTGGACCATCATAGGACACCTGTGGCGCACGACGTACACGACGCTGACCGGCATTATAGAGCCATGCCATACGCGGTTCTTTAATCTGATCCAATGTTTCGTGAACCAGCAATACGTTACCGGCTAAGCGCGATGGTGCAGTCACTTTTTGTTTAAAGTAAAACAGCACATTACTGGGTTTGCTAGCATCGTAATCTTTCAGCTTGTTGGGGAACACAAACTCATCATCAAAGTACACCAAGGAGTACGAACCATTGGTTTGCGGTGTTGCTTGTGTCACATAACGCTTAACACTGCCACCACGGTAGCGAGTGATATGATTCCACACCACTTCCAGACCGCTCTGTGGTATAGGGAATGCGTTGGCTACACCAAATTTTTCTAAACCATTGCCGCCCTGCACCATATTGGCATTGAGAGCATTGTTTTTGGTCGCTGCAACCACCTCAGCCGGCATATTAACCGAGCGATGGGTTGTATAGATAGGCATACGATAGGTATCCGGATAGCGCTTAAACATCGCGACTTGGCCGGGCGTTAACTTATCTTTATGTTGCTCAACATTTTGTGCGGTAATAGTAAATAACGGTTTTTCGCCAGCAAAGGGATTACTTAAAAAACCACGGCTATCCACCGCGGCAGCATCAGTCGCTAACCCACCAGTCCATGCTGGAATAGTACCCTCGGCATTACCTGCTTTTTCCGCACCAAACGGAGTTAAGGACGTACCTAGTTTTGCTGCTTCATCTGCAGAAACAGCAGCCATCACACTGACGGCAAACAGCGATAATAAAAAAGCTGTACCGGTTTGCATAAAATTTTTATTTGTTTTCATTGATTCAGTCTTCCTAAGCTTAAAAAATTGGGAGACGCACAGTGTGCAGTGCTAACCGTTGCCAGCACTGCACACCAGTGATTAGAAATTCATACCGAAATTGAGTGACACAAAGTCACGATCTTTTAAGGTGTTATAGCGACCATCAAAGAAGTTGGTGTATGACACACCTGCGGTATAAGTGTGCTGGTAGTCGGCATCAAGGCCAAAGCTCACAGCTTTAGCACCTTCGTTAAACTGACCATTTGGACCGTAACCGTCAACATCATGTGAGAATGCCATATTCGGGTGCAAGTTAATTCCTGCAAAGGCGCTGCTATAATCTAAGATGCCGCGGACACGGTAGCCCCATGAGTTTTTGGTCACGAAACCGTGCCAGCCATTGGCTTCTGCTGAGGTTGGGCTATCAGGAATAATACTGGTGGGCGAACCGTAGATAGGATCACGTCCATAACGCACACTACCGACACCACCCACGTGAGTGTAACCAACCTCGCCCACTACAGTTGCGCGGCTTGCACCCAATACCTGATCAAAGAAATGTGTGAATGTGGTTTGCAGCTGGGTGACTTCTTTACGATCATAACCACGGTGGAACTTGCCGCCTTGAGCTAAAGCGCCTGCAACATCACCGACTGCAAGAGATCCGCCAATACCCGTAGCTAATTTCAAGGTCATATCTTGGGTATTGATTTGTACTGGTGCATTTGGACGGTAGCTGATCTCACCCTGCCATGCAGTACCTGTGGGTAGCATGGTCGAGAAGCTTAAGCCGTACAGGCGAATATCTTCTGGGTAATCCATAAAGTAATTACCGTTACCCACCAGCGTTGCTGCAGCTCCAAGCGAAGCAGCACCCGGACCAAGAAGAGTGCCTACAGCAGTACTTGCAGCATTTATTTTACCCAACATCGCCATATCCATTTGAGCATTCTGCATGCTCAAGAATGGTGTACGGCTGTGATAGTTCATAAAGTAGGCACCGTACTCGGTATTGTCACCAAGCCAACGAAAGGCTGTACCCCATTGCCCGCTATCGCCAGCTTTATTATCCTTCCCACGAGGAAGCATTAAACCCTCGTCTGAATAGTTAATACCTAAATTCGCCATGCTTGGAAACGGCTGTCCATTAGGCATTAAAGCGCCAGCGGCAGCGTATTGATCAATTCCTTTGAGCAAACCCTGGGTCAGCTGTTTATTAAGAATATGATAATTATTATTACAACCGTCTGCCGCTACGTCTGCGCTAGAGAAGAAGGTGCCGCAGTTATCCACAACCGTTTGTTTCCAACCAATTTGATAGAAGGCTTCCATCGATAATTGATCGGTTAGGTTTTGTGAGACAAAAAACATATTGACCGGAATCAGACCTTCTTTTAGCTCGGCACCGGGACGGCGAAATGCCGAGACATCAATCGGGTTCACCGAGTTGATGGAGTTCATAATAAAGGTACTTTCGCCCCAGCTGACAACTTGCTTACCCAGACGCACAGTACCGGGCTGATCCATAATTGAATAATTGTGATAAACGAAGGCATCTAAGATTTCAGCGCCACGAGTTTTAGCGCCCTCTTTACGGCCTTTATTGCTGATATCTTTAAATGGGCGGTTACCATCTTGCAACTCAGCATCGTACCAATATTTTCCACGAACAAAGACACCTGTATCTTTGTACTTTAATTCTAAGTCATGCAAACCTTTAAAAATCTGTGAAAAGGTTTTACCGCGCTGGAAGTTTAAACGACCATCATCACCCGTTTGCGTAAATCCGGTTCCACCATTAGCGTTACCAATAAAGCGCTTATCGGGTTTAGCTGTAGACCAGCTCGCACCAACAGACAAGGATGAGTCGAATGAACCTTCAACCTCACCAAGATCAAACGTTATTGCAGAAACTGGTGCAACCAACACAGTGGCTAAGCTGACAGCAAGTGGCAATTTTGCCAAACGCCATGGGTATTGTTTTTTTATTGTCATGGATGCAACTCCGAATGTTATTTTGGCTGTTGGCATTATAACCAACCGCGTTGTTAGACCCATCCACCAAAAGGCTGATATAGCCTATCAACGGTTTAAACTCTAGTTTGGCGGCTGTAACCGCTCTAATACACCCTATCTATACCTGTATTGCAGTATGCATGCCACTTAAAAAACTGACTTACAGGTCATATTTACACACCTATAAGAATGCAGCCTGCAGAACATATAAAAACGCATGACCCAACAGCAAAAGCAGCCTCTTGAGCTAGCACTTATGATACTTTAAGAGTGCCACAACTGATTTGAGTCGTTTAGTAACAACCCTACCACTCACCGGTAGCACTCCCACACATACGACCACACTGCAATAAATAGTGGGCAGATTAGATCATCAAGGCCCATATAGACCGCTGACCTGTATCAGGTAGGAGAGTAAACACCTATACGGTACAAGGAATTGCACCTATAGACATGCTGGAGAGATCAATAAACAGTAACGAAACAGTAGGCAGAATCATTTTTAGACTTGGCTGACAGGCTTATGAGTAACAGGCGTCATCAATACCTAGACACAGCATTGGCGCATTCGTCTTACTCGGTGATCCAAATTAAGCTGGCAAAGCGCCCAGTCACCGGCTGGCGGCGATAGGAATAAAAGCGTGAATCAGTGACTGTACACAAACCGCCACCATAGACAGCAGTCACTCCACAAGCAGCTAAGCGAATACGCGCCAACTGATAAATATCAGCCATCCAGCGCTGTGGGTTTTTACTGGGTATAAAGGCTTGTGCAGCCTCAGAGTGCTGCTGGATAAATGCGTCGCGCACTTCCCCACCCACCTCAAACGCAGCAGGACCAATAGCAGGACCGAGCCACGCCATCAGCTGTTGCGGTGCAACCTGCATACTGGCAACGGTATTTTCTAGGATACCTGCAGCTAAACTGCGCCAGCCCGCATGAGCTGCAGCAACACAAGAGCCTGCCTGATCTGTAAACAGTACTGGCAAGCAATCGGCGCTCATAATACAACAGGCTAAGTTTGCCTCGCGCGTGACACTGGCATCCGCCACTAGCGTGCGCTGAGCATCGGCAGTGACTACGCGATCACCATGCACTTGATCTAACCAGGTTGGCTGGCACCCTAAAACATCGGCTAAGTAGCCACGATTAGTCCGCACTTGTTCGAGCGAATCGCCAACATGCTCGCCTAAGTTAAAAGCTGCAAAAGGCCCAACACTTTCACCGCCACTGCTGGTGGTGATACAGGCCCGCACATGAGCAGGTGCAGGCCAGTCCGGCGTGAGCCAATCAAACGGCAATTTCAGCACGGCGTCACTCACCCAACAAAAGCCTCACGGTCTTGGCGTAACAATGTGAGCAGCCAAGTGAAATCATCCGGTAAGGGCGCTTCCCACTTAATACGCTTGCCTGTAACGGGGTGATCCAGCTCTAAGAAACGTGCATGCAACGCTTGTCGAGGAAACTCTTTTAACGTTTCCAGCAAGGTTGGATTGACCGCAGGCGGGATACGGAAGCGCCCACCATAAGCAGGATCACCCACTAATGGAAAACCAACATGGGTCATATGCACTCGAATCTGGTGGGTACGCCCTGTTTCCAGCATGACACGTGTATGGGTATGTGAGCGAAAACGCTCCAGCACACGATAATGACTGATGGCAGGCTTGCCACTGTCAATCACCGCCATACGCTGACGCTGCTGACCATGACGACCAATCGGTGCATCAATAGTGGCACCTGAAGTAATCACCCCAATCACAATGGCTTCATAGGTACGACCTACGCTGCGCGCTTGCATCTGATCAACCAAGCTTGTGTGGGCTATCAGTGTTTTGGCAACAACCATTAATCCGGTTGTATCTTTGTCTAAGCGGTGCACAATACCTGCACGTGGCACTTCAACAAGACTTGGCACGTGGAAAAGTAGCGCATTTAATAAGGTCCCATCTGGATGTCCTGCAGCGGGATGCACGACTAAGCCCGCAGGCTTATTTAAAACCAGAATATGCTCATCTTCATAAACAATATCCAATGGGATATCTTGAGCGATCCACTCACCTTGCGCCTCAGGCTCAGCAGTTAATGCAAGCTCTGAGCCGCTATAAACAGTATCGCGCGGCCGTATCACTTGGCCATCAACCGTCAGACGATTTTCTTTAATCCAAGCAGTTAAACGTGAACGGGAATGCTCCGGGAACAATTGTGCAGCAACCTGATCTAAGCGTTGTCCACCCAGCTCCACCGGAACCTTTGCGTATAATTGAATTGTTTCAGTCGTATTTGTGGGCATACTCATCAACAGAGAATGCGTAGGCTTTGGTTTCAAGCGCACGCTTGTGGTTAAATACAGCATAATTTGCCCTGAATCGTGATTCAGGGTGTTCACTATAACAGGACGGCTCACTGCAAGTCAGCCGACCGTTTAACGGCGTACTCAATCATGCATCTAAGGCACCTGCTATTCCTCGCTCTTTTTACCTTATTAGGCGCCTGTGCGTCCAAGGAAATTGATACGAATGTAAGCGAAACTCAACTTTACCAACAAGCACAGACTGACCTTGATAAAAAAAGCTACTCAGCCGCTGTCACTAAACTTAAAGCACTGGAGTCGCGTTATCCTTTTGGTCGCTATGCCGAACAAGCACAACTTGAGCTGATCTACGCATACTATAAAAATTTAGAGCCTGAAGCTGTGCGCGCCTCAGCTGACCGTTTTATTCGTTTGCATCCGCAGCACAACAACGTTGATTACGCTTATTATATGAAAGGTCTGGCCTCATTTGACCAAGACACGGGTTTATTAGCGCGTTTCTTACCGCTGGATATGTCCAAGCGTGACCCTGGCGCAGCACGTGACTCCTATAATGAGTTCTCGCAACTGACCAACCGCTACCCCAACAGCCGCTATGCGCCTGATGCTAAGCAACGCATGATTTATCTACGTAACTTATTAGCCGCCTATGAAGTGCACGTGGGTCATTACTATTTAAAACGTCAGTCCTATGTTGCCGCATTGAACCGTGGCCGTTATATCGTTGAAAACTTTCAAGAAACACCCGCAGTAGGTGACGGTTTAGCGATTATGACCGAAGCCTATCAGCACTTAGCACTCACCGACCTAGCACAATCCAGCTTAGAAGCTTTACAGCTGAATTATCCTAAGCACCCCAGTTTAGCCAACGGCACCTTTAAGCCTCGTGAAAAAGATACAGATAACCGCTCATGGTTAAGCAAAGCCACTTTAGGCTTTATCGGCAACAATAAAGATTTACGCCCACAGCAGACACAAGCCAGTAAAGATGTGATTCGTCAGTACGAAAATGCCGCCGAAGAAATACCTACTAGCGTGCGCACAGCAATTGATAATGACCAACCTAAACGCAGTTGGTTAAACCGTCTAAGCTTTGGCTTATTCGGAAAATAATGCAAACAACGCCGTGATATAAAAGGGAGGCTTAATGCCTCCTTTTTTAATGGCCTGATGTTAGGTTGAGCCAGTCATAGCAGGTAGATTTGTTAATCTACAGACACAAAAAAGGAGCACTCTTTGCAGATGCTCCTTTTTTATAACCCTAACCAGCAGTTATGCTGCTGTTTCAATCGATAACTCGGTAAAATTATCGCGCTTGCTGGGACAATATGGGATGGCATATTTCCACTTATCCAATCTCGGTAAAGACGGGATCAACGGGCATGTGTACAAGCGATGAAGATGGCTTTAGTGTACACAATCGACCGCGATGATTAATTGCGAAGATAGCCTACAAAACAAAAAACTAGCAATAAAAAATCAATTTATATAAAGAACTAGCAACAAATCACCAGGTATACTAAATTAGTCACAATACCAACAGATAAACGAGCAATTTATGCAAAAACTTGACCGCTATGACCTACGTATTTTGCAAGAACTGCAGCACAACGCGCAGCTCTCCAATCAAGAACTGGCTGAGCGCATTGGTTTATCCGCTTCACCCTGCTCTAGACGCGTAAAGATGCTAGAAGATGAGGGTTATATTCAAAAGCATGTTGCGTTGCTCGACCGTAAAAAGCTAGGCCTGACACTGACTGCTTATGTGCTGATTGGCATGGATCGACATACGCCTGAGCGCTTTGAGAACTTTCAATCACATATTTGCCAATGGCCTGAAGTCTTAGAGTGCAGCCTAATTACCGGTATGGATGCTGACTACCAACTCAAAGTGATAGTGCCTGATATGGATCACTATCAAAAATTTCTACTGGAAAAACTGACACGCGTTGAGGGAGTGACCAGTGTGCGCTCCAGCTTTGTGCTCAATCATGTGCAGCTCTCAACCGCTTTACCGCTCAGTCACTTGCAAACCTAAGCAGGCACGGCACTAGACTCCATGTATCTACAGCGCCTTACATTGCAGGCGTTATACCGTATAATATGACTCAGTTACTTTCGCAGTTCACACAAGACATTACCCAATAACTGCGCTAAAGCCATGCTGCGGTAATGTCCTAAACAACTTGGAAAGATTATGGAACCTGAAGTATTTGAAGACATAATGACCACTGTTTTAGTGGGTGGTCTTATTGCGTTTATGGGCTTTATTGTTTGGGATTTAGCCAAAAAATCTAAGGCCGGTCGCTACGGTACAGCGGTACTATTTTTTGCTTTAGGCTTGGGTGTGCTGGGTTTTGTTATCAAGACTATAGTGATTGCCGTTAAAGGTTTGTAAGATCTTTTTAACCAAACCTATTGGATAGCACGGCATAGATCACACTCGGCTCGCACTTAAGCGAGGTTCGAATACAGTAGCGCAACATTCTGCGCTACGCTGTCTGCAGCCTCAATCTTATACAGTGTGCAAGTTGGGCACAGGCAGTGCGCGCCACTGGCCACTAGCTAAATCAGCTAAACGCCACTCGCCAATTTGCACTCGCACTAAGCGTAATGTTGGCAAGCCCACCGCCGCTGTCATTCTGCGCACTTGGCGATTACGCCCTTCATAAATCGTCAACTGCAGCCAAGCAGTGGGAATATGTTTGCGCTCACGTACCGGTGGCGTGCGCTGCCATAGCTCGGGTTCAGCAATCTGTTCAGCCTGAGCAGCTGCCGTTAAGCCATCCTTTAACTCAACACCCTCACGCAAACGCTGCAACTGCTCAGCTTGTGGCTCACCCTCAACTTGCACCCAATAGACTTTACGTAATTGATACTTAGGGTCAGCAATACGCGCCTGTAAACGTCCACTATTGGTCAGCAATACCAAGCCTTCACTATCACGATCAAGACGCCCAGCTGGGTACACATCTTTCACCGCTACATAATCTTTTAACGTTGCGCGACCCTGCTCATCGGTAAACTGCGTTAAGACATCGTAAGGTTTATTGAGCATCAGCAAACACGGCTCAGCAGGTTCTACAGCTTGACGTTTAACCTTAGGGCGCAGATTACGTTGCGCTGCGGGATAGGGACGCGAGCTAGAGTTTGAAGTTTTAATCGGCTTTTTCACTGCATATCCTAAACTGTTAAGTTGGCTGCAAACTCAGCTAGCCAAGGCTCAGCATCAATCTCTGGGCTGACTGTTTCACTGGCATCCAAACGCAACATATCTTGCAGTTCAACTACACCGATTTCTTCATACAACTCGCGAATCATTTCACCACCGGCGCAATAATCATCGCCATAACAGGCATCACCTAAAGCAATCACACCGGCCAGTAAGCCATGCCACTGCGGTGGCTGCTCACGCAAAGCCTCCACCAATGGCTGCAAGGCTTCAGGCAGCTCGCCCATCCCTGTGGTTGAAGTGACACATAAAAGCGCGTCCGGCTCTAAAGCCATTAATTCTGAATACGTGATATGCGGTTGATAGGTGATATTGAGCCCCGCATCGGTCAAAAACTCTGCGGCATGGTGCGCAACATCTTCTGCTGCACCAAATACTGTGCCAGAAATAATTACCACATGGATTGTCATACTGTGCGATCACCTTATCGACAAGTTAACTAAAGGTTGCCTGAGATACCTTGAATAGATTTCATCATAACAAGAAACACAAACACTGTAACAAAAGCTATTCACCTAGTGTTTGTAGGTTGTACAAACCTTAACTCTAGTATAAGTTTATCCGCCTCTAACACCGCGCGAGTTATGCAGATGATAACTGTGCTAATTGATGAGGGTAAGACTAGCTTATGAGCGACCAAGCTCCGATTCTACTCACAGGTGCCAGCCAACGACTGGGACTGTACTGTGTTCAGCGCTTTCTAGACGCGGGTCAGCCGTTAATTATCAGCTATCGCCAAGAGCGTGTCGAGGTGGAGCAGTTGCGACAATTAGGCGTGCACTGCATCCAAGCGGACTTCTCAACTGAAGCAGGCATCCTTGATTTTATCACTCAAGTTCAAGCAATCACTCCCACTCTACGTGCCATTATTCACAATGCTTCACTGTGGTTGACCGAAGATGGCAGTCATGCCAATGCCTTGACAAAAATGCTGAATGTCCATGTCATGGCACCTTATTTAATCAATACACAATGCGCACCTTTGCTGATGCAATCGGCTCAGGCTGATATCATTCACATCACTGATGATGTAATCCGTAAAGGCAGTGCTAAGCGTATTGCTTACAGTGCCAGTAAAGCTGGGCTGGACAACCTCACCCTATCCTTTGCCGCACGTTTTGCGCCGCATATTAAGGTGAATTCACTGGCTCCGGCATTAATAATGCTACACCCCGATGACGATGAAGAGTATCAACGTCGAGCAACAGCTAAATCCGTTATGGGCACCGTGCCTGGCCCGGAAGTTATTTACCAAAGCCTGCGTTACTTACTTGATACACCCTATGTAACAGGCACAACCCTTACTGTTAATGGTGGCCGGCATCTTAAGTGATGCTGGGCTCGGAGAGCTGACAATGTGTGAAGAATTAAGCAAAAACTACCGCGAAATCCTTGTAGGTTTAGGCGAAAATCCTGAACGTGAAGGTTTAGTTGATACGCCAAAACGCGCAGCAAAAGCTATGCAATACTTATGCAACGGATATGATAAAAACCTCGATGAGATCGTCAATGGTGCGCTATTTGAATCACAAAGCGATGAAATGGTGATTGTGCGTGATATCGAACTGTACTCATTATGCGAACACCACATTTTGCCTTTTATCGGTAAAGCACACGTTGCTTATATCCCCACTGGCAAAGTACTTGGCCTATCTAAGGTTGCACGTATTGTGGATATGTTCGCACGGCGCTTACAGATCCAAGAAAATTTAACCCGACAAATCGCTGACGCAGTGCAAGAAGTGACTGGCGCTGCAGGTGTTGCGGTGGTGATTGAAGCACAACATATGTGCATGATGATGCGCGGCGTAGAAAAGCAAAACTCAGTGATGACCTCTTCTGCAATGCTCGGTGCATTCCGCAATTCAGGCACCACCCGTCAAGAGTTCTTACAGCTGATTCGGAGTAACTAATTTATGGCACGTTTAGAACCGGGCATGGCGCGGATTCGTATTAAAGATCTGCGTTTACGTACCTATATCGGCATCAATGAAGATGAGATTCGTAACAAACAAGATATTTTAATCAACGTCACCCTGTTCTACCCTGCTGACGATGCCGTGCAAATTAATGACATTAACCATGCCTTAAATTATCGCACCATCACCAAAGAGATTATTCAGTACGTTGAAGAGAATCGTTTTGCCTTGCTCGAACGGCTGACCCAAGATGTGCTCGATTGCGTAATGCGTCACGAACGCGTGCGTTATGCAGAAGTTGAGGTGGATAAGCCGCATGCGCTGCGCTTCTCTGAGTCGGTATCAATTACCCTAACCGCACACCGTGCAGCTTAAGTGATGACACTGTCTGAATTTTTAGATGCCATTCAACAGCCAGGGCATCAGTTCGCTGATACCTTGGCCTTTATTGATGCCCACTATCAATACACTCCATGTGCATTTGATAATGCCGGCTTGCATAATCCTGTTGGCAGCAATCAGGGTTCATGCAAGATTCTAGGTTTAGCATTACTGGAACAGCTCAGTACTGCACAGGCTTTATTAGCCTTTGGCGAGCACTATGCTTATGTACTCGCGACCCCCAGCGAAACAGCACATGCCAATATCCGCCAACTGATCAAGTATGGTTTAGCGGCTGTGCACTTTAGTGCATTACCTTTACGTAGGCTTATTGTCTAAAGCCCACTGATAGAGTGCCTTTTTGCGAGCACCGGTAATCTCAGCTGCCAGTGCAGCAGCACGCTTGGGCGGTAATTCAGCCATCAGCAACATCAGTACACGCTGCGCTTCCAGAGAAACCTCCAACCCTTGCTCAGGCGCTTGATAACCAGCAATCAGCAGCACGCACTCGCCGCGCTGCTGATTCGCATCGCCAGCAACCCAATCATGCAGTTCTTGCAACGGTAAACCCTTGATTGTCTCAAAGGTCTTAGTCAGCTCACGCGCCAATACCGCCGGGCGATCACCCCCAAACACATCGCGCATATCAGCAATACTGTCCAAAATACGGTGTGGGGCTTCGTAGAAGATCAAGGTACGCGGATCATGCTGAACAGCCGTTAATCGCGTGCAGCGTGCCACTTGTTTAGCGGGTAAAAAACCCTCAAAGACAAAACGATCCGAAGGCAAGCCCGCGGCCGACAAGCCAGCTATTAACGCACAAGCACCCGGCACGGGTACAACCCGCACATCAGCCGCACGGGCTTGACGCACCAAGTGATAACCTGGATCAGAAATCAGTGGTGTCCCCGCATCAGAAATCAAAGCAATATCATCGCCCGCTAATAAACGAGTAATAAAGCGACCGCCCTCTTCGCGCTCATTATGCTCATGACAGGCTACCAAGGGTGTGCGAATACCAAAATGCTGCAGCAATCGCGTGGAGTGCCGCGTATCTTCAGCAGCGATCAAACTCACCTCAGCTAAAATACGTAACGCTCGTGCGCTAATATCATCAAGATTACCGATGGGCGTCGCGACCACATACAATGTGCCAAGCTCGCCCGCTTGAGGTGTGGATACGCTCACAAAACACTCCAAAAGTACAAAATAAAATACTATTGTAGCCTGATTTAGTATGACAAGATCGCACCAATGCCTGCGCTTGGGTACAATCAAAGCATTCGAATTTATTGTGCTTGGATTGCTTGTCTATGAAAACCTCACTACGCATACTCTCTACTGTCTGTTTATCTGCTTTATTAGTCGCCTGCTCCAGCTCTCCAAGCAATACACTCGGACAGTTGCCATATTCCAAGTACAATGACTTAGACAAAATACTAGCTCAGGCCAGTACAAAAACTGATAGCCAAGCGGTTAGCTTATATTTATCTGCAGCGGATCTTGCTTGGCAGCAGGGGCAAACATTACGTGCCCGTGAGATTTTAGAAACAACCAATATGAGTCAAGCAACACCAGCCCAACAAATTTTCGCTAAAACCCTTGAAGCCGAGCTCGCCGTAGCACGCCAGCAAGCAGAAGCTGCTCTACACATATTAGAACATGCCAGCTTTAGGCATTTAAATGAGATGCCTGTGCAGCAACAAGTACGCACACAACTCGTACGCGCAACCGCTTGGCAAGACACTGGAAATACGCTTGCAGCAGCACGTCAACGTATCTACCTTGCGTCTTGGCTGGACGGCACCTCAGCGTATGAAAACCATCAAACCATTTGGGATCTGCTCAGCACATTGCCGCGCTCACAGCAGCAAGCGACAGGTGAAGCCATACTCGATGGTTGGCTAGAGCTACTGCGCATCACTAAAAGCTCACGTTCACTGGCACAACAGCAATCGGCAATCAATCAGTGGACACTGCGTAATTTAGACCATCCTGCATCTGAGCAACTGCCTGAAGCACTCAAACAACTGCAGTACTTAGAAGTCAAAAACATCAATAACTTAGCTTTATTACTGCCCTCACAAGATGCCAATCAAAATGTCGTCAACGCTTTGCGTAATGGTTTCTTTGCTGCGCATTATATCGCTCAAAATGAAGGGCAATCCACGCCAAACATTCGAGTGTATGACAGCAGTCATATCTCCTCAATGGACGCTTTCTATCAACAAGCGACTGCCGATGGTGTCGACTTGGTGGTCGGCCCATGGGAGAAAAAACTCGTGAACCAGCTGGCCGGTTCTTCACAGCTGCCCATTAATACTCTCGCGCTCAACTATGCTGAGAACGGACAACACACGCCTAAGCAACTCTTTCAATATGGCTTAGCTGCTGAAGACGAGGCGCGCGCAGCAGCCGACCGCGCTTGGGCTGACGGTATGCGCCGTGCAGCAGCACTGGTGCCTAAAAACGATTGGGGCAACCGTGTTTTAGCGGCTTTTACTGCACACTGGCAAGCGCTCGGTGGCGAGCTGCTTGCAACACAACAGATGGACAGCCCTAAAGCACTACCAGGACAAATTGCAGAACTATTTCAACTGCGCGACAGTGAGCAACGCGCCAAGCAATTGCAAACAACCTTAGGCACAAATGTTGCTGCACAACCTGCACGCCGCCAAGACATTGACTTTCTATTTCTCGCTGCCTCACCGCAGCAAGCACGCCAAATCAAACCTACACTGACCTTCCAATATGCCGGTGACGTACCTATTTATGCAACCTCTGCAGTGAACTCAGGTACTGGTGAAAACTACCCTGAACTCAATGGTTTGCAATTTAGCGAAATGCCTTGGTTTATTGAAGCTGATGATGCTACGCGCCAACATATTACCTACCACTGGCCGCAAGCCTTAAATAGCATGGGACGTTTCTATGCCATGGGCGCAGATGCCTATCAACTGGCCACTCAGTTACAACAACTTACCGCATTACCCAATAGCAGCGCTGCTGGTTTGACCGGTACACTCAAGTTAAACTCAGAGCAACGCATTGAACGCAGCTTGTACTGGGCCACATTCACCAACAGCAGTATTGAGCAACTCAAGGACGGTCAGAGTGACTAAGGCGATCAAGATTGGCAAAGCAGTTGAGCAGTTTGCTTTAAACTACCTCATTCAGGCAGGTTTAAGCACCATAGCGCAAAACTGGTCATGTCGTTTTGGTGAAATTGATCTAATTATGTTGGAGCATGACACTCTGGTCTTTGTTGAAGTGCGCTACCGAAAAAGTAATCGCTTTGGTGGCGCACTGGAGAGTATTGATCAATCTAAACGTGAAAAACTACTGATCACTACAGAACTATTTTTCAATCAATACCCTCATTGGTTAGAACATGACTGCCGCTTTGATGTCATTACTGCACACCCCAGCGCAACTGAGATATTTACACTTGACTGGATTCAAGATGCATTTGAATCCTAATCCCATTTTTAATAAGGGCTGATCCTATGCAATCACGTATTAAACACATGTTTCAAGCCAGCATTGAGACCAAACAACAAGCATTAACTGTTCTGCCGCAAGCGATTGAGAACGCCAGCCTGATGATGGTCAGCTCGCTACTCAATGAAGGTAAACTTTTAGCCTGTGGTAATGGTGGCTCAGCCGGCGATGCACAGCACTTTTCTTCAGAAATGCTCAATCGTTTCGAACGTGAACGCCCTAGCCTACCCGCGATCGCTTTAACAACAGACAGCTCAACCATCACCTCAATTGCTAACGACTACAGCTACGAAGAAGTATTTTCTAAGCAGATTCGTGCTTTAGGCCAAGAAGGTGATGTACTGTTAGCCATCTCTACCAGTGGTAACTCAGCTAACGTTGTGCAAGCCATTCATGCCGCACACGACCGTCATATGCATGTTGTTGCGCTGACAGGCCGTGATGGCGGGCAAATTGCTCCGCTGCTGTTACCAGATGACGTTGAGATCCGCGTGCCCTCTAACGTCACAGCACGGGTGCAAGAAGTGCACTTGCTGGTCATCCACTGCTTATGTGACTTAATTGACCATCAACTGTTTGGGAGTGAAGAATGATTCGTAAAATTCTAACTATTACCTTACTTGGCGTTATGCTGAGTGCCTGCGGCCCACGCAGCTTTGGTAATAAAATTGATGACCAATTTATTGGTCCCGAAGTTGTGCGTGCGATCAAAGATGCACATATTGATCTTTCCACTACAACCTCACGCATTATTGTCGTCAGCTATAACGGCATCATTTTAGTGACAGGGCAAACGCCTAACGCAGCCCTTAAAGAGCTGGCTGGTAAAGCGGCACAATCAGTGCCCAGCGCAAAGAAAATTCATAATGAGCTGCAAATAACTACACCAACCACAGGCATGGTACGCAGTAATGATGGCTTACTCACTGCCAACATTAAAACGCGTATGCTGTCATACAATGACGTTCCAGCATCGAAGGTTAAGGTTGTCACAGAGAATGGCGTTGTTTATTTGCTGGGGATTTTAAGCAGAGCGGAGGCAAACCGTGCCACTGCAGTCGCACAAGAAGTCAGTGGCGTACAAAAAATTGTACGTTTATTTGAATATATCAACTGAGCCTGCATTGTATAGGTACAGCTATACGGCAGTAAGTTATTGATGTATTAGCACTGATTGCAGCGCATAAACTGCGCTGCAATCAGTATCTAAAATGAACCTATTTGATAACCCGTAAATTCGGGCGCCCTGGAGTAGGCGGCTTCGGTGGCTCATCATCAGGATCAGTTGGCGTATGCGTATCTACCGCATGTAATACGGTCGGTTTTTCAAGCGTTGTCTCAGCCTGATCTTCAGGCATCTCTTCATGTTCACCAAGCGCATCTGAATCAGAATCAAAGAACATTCCTTGTCCATTTTCTCGAGCGTAGATCGCTAAAATAGCATCCATCGGCACATATAACGAAAATGGTGCACCAGAAAACAGGGCTTCAAAGCTGACCGCCTCATTATCGACGGTAAAATAACGTACAGCCGCAGGCGCAGTATTGAGAACAATCTGTCCATCCGCTGCATAACCTGGCGGTACCTTCACCTGTGGATGATTAATATCAACCAACAGATGCGGTGTGCACTCATTATCTACAATCCATTCATGCAGTGCGCGCAATATATAAGGACGGCTAGAATTCATAATCGGCTCACTCTCTTAGGGACGCATCAGACGCTCAGCCTCAGACAGGCTGGCCTGGAAAGCATCTCTAGCAAAGTTACGCTCCATATACTCAATCAGCGGCTGTGCAGCTTTAGGCAGTTCAATACCCAATGCTGGCAAGCGCCACAAGAGCGGTAACAAGTAGCAGTCGACTAGACTCAACTCATCACTCATAAAGAATTTCATGCTAGCAAACACAGGCGCAACACCTGTCAGACTTTCACGTAACTCTTTACGCGCTTTAGTGCGTGCGGTTTCTTTGGTCTTCTTATCAAGAATCAAATCAGCTTGCGCAGACCAGTCGCGCTGTACGCGATACGACAACATACGTGTATTCGCGCGCGCCACTGGATACACAGGTAGCAGTGGTGGGTGCGGATACCGCTCATCTAAATATTCAAGAATGACCGTTGAATCGTACAATGCTAAATCGCGATCAACCAGCGTTGGCACTGTAGCGTAAGGATTTACCTCTGCTAAGTACTCTGGACATTCGCCATTTGTTACATCCATGATTTCAGCAGTTACTGCTTTCTCCGCTAACACCAAACGCACGCGATGTGAGTATTGGCAGGTCGGATCAGAATAACAGCCCAACTTATTGGGGGCAGACATGGCTTCCCTCCTTCACTATTAAATATATACAGCAGAAAGACGAACGCGCCCATTAGGGCGCGTGCGTCACTCGATCATCGTACTATTGAGTGTCAATGCACATCTTTCCAATACTCGCGCTTCAGCAAATATGCGAATATAAAGAAGAATGCAAGGAATAATAGCACATATGTACCGATACGCTGGCTTTTGAGCTTAACAGGGTTTGCTGAGTACTCGAGGAACGTGACAAGATTTTTAATTTTCTCGTCAAATTCAACCGCACTTAAGCTTCCTGTGTTTGGCTCAACAGTCAGTTGGTCACAACTTTCATGAGTCAAGGGAACACCCGTTAACGGGTCGAATATTTTCTTACCGTCTTCGACAATCTGAACTTGCTTACAACCAATTTTCTGTTGCCCTTGTAAACCGACTAAAACGTTCGGCATACCCACCAATGGGAATACTTTGTTGTTCACACCGTATGGACGTGATGGGTCTTCATAGAATGTACGCATATAAGTGTACAACCAATCCGCACCGCGCACCCGAGCAACCATGGTCAAGTCAGGTGGCGCAGCACCGAACCACTGCTTAGCGTCAACCTCATTCATGCTTGATTTCATATGATCGCCAAACTTAGCGTCAGTTAAGACTAAGTTATCCATCATCAATTGCTCACTGATACCCAGATCAGTCGCAACACGCTCGTAACGCTGGAACTTTGCACCATGGCAACCCATGCAATAGTTTGCAAAGGTTTGTGCGCCATCTTGCAGAGCCGCTTTGTCAGTCAAATCAATTGACACTTTATCCAAAGGATAAGCGCCATCCGCAGCAAAACCAAACATTGGAATTGCAGCTAAAAGTAATGCAGCAATTTGCTTTTTCATTAGCCAGTCACCCTTTCCGGAACCGGTTTAGTCTTTTCCATTCTGGTATAGAAAGGCATCAGAATGAAGTAAGCGAAGTAAAGAACAGTACAGATTCGTGCAATAAATGTGCGCTCATCAGTTGCAGGAACAACACCCAGCACACCTAGAATCACAAAACTAATGCAGAATACGAGCAACCAAAGTTTGCTCATCCAGCCCTTGTAGCGCATGGATTTAACTGGGCTACGGTCCAACCAAGGCAGCACAAACAACACCGCAATAGCACCACCCATAGCGATCACACCCATCAATTTATCGGGTACTGCGCGCAAGATTGCATAGAACGGAGTGAAGTACCAAACCGGTGCAATATGCTCAGGTGTTTTCAGACCGTTGGCTTGCTCAAAGTTAGGCTTCTCTAAGAAGTATCCGCCCATTTCCGGGAAGAAAAACACAATGAAGCAGAACACAAACAAGAACACCACCACACCCACAATATCTTTTACGGTGTAGTACGGATGGAAAGGAATACCGTCTAAAGGAATGCCATTTTCATCTTTGTGCTTTTTGATATCCACGCCATCAGGGTTGTTTGAACCCACTTCGTGTAAAGCAAGAATGTGCAAAACAATCAGCGCTAACAAGACAATCGGTACAGCAATCACGTGCAAAGCGAAGAAGCGGTTCAGTGTGATACCTGAAATCAGATAGTCACCGCGAATCCACTCAGTCAGATCAGCACCAATCACTGGGATCGCACCAAACAGTGAAATAATCACCTGTGCACCCCAATACGACATCTGTCCCCATGGCAGCAAGTAGCCCATAAAGGCTTCAGCCATCAAGGCGAGATAGATCAACATACCGAAGACCCATACAAGCTCGCGTGGCTTCTGGTAAGAACCATAGAGCAAACCGCGGAACATATGCATGTAGACGACGATAAAGAACGCTGAAGCACCTGTAGAGTGCAGATAACGTAAGATCCAACCGTATTCCACATCTCGCATGATGTATTCAACAGAAGCAAAGGCTCCTTCTGCCGAAGGCTCATAGCTCATGGTCAGCCAAATACCCGTTAACAACTGGTTAACTAAAACCAATAACGCGAGCGAACCAAAGAAGTAGAAGAAGTTAAAGTTTTTTGGTGCATAGTACTTTGATAAGTGGTCTTCCCACATTTTGGTGGCGGGGAAACGCGCATCCACCCACTCCATAAACTTACTCATCAGACAGCTTCCTCATCAACACCAATAAGAACGACGTTGTCAGTCTCATATGAATGCGGTGGAACTGGCAGGTTCAGCGGTGCTGGCTGGGATTTATAAACACGCCCAGCGAGGTCATAGCGTGAACCATGACATGCACAGAAATAACCACCAACCCACTCAGGGCCTAAATCAGCAGGAGCAACTTCAGGTCTAAAAGTCGGTGCACAACCTAAGTGAGTGCACACACCCAAGACAATCAACAGCTCAGGTTTGATGGATCGCTCAGATGCATCAACATAGTCTGGCTGATCGGACTCTTGTGACTGAGGATCAGCCATTTGACCATCAATTGTCTTCAAGGCTTCCATAATTTCCGGAGTGCGATGCAAAACAAATACAGGTTGACCACGCCACTCAGCAACAATCTGCTGACCTGGTTGAACCTTACTTATATTGACCCGCACCGGTGCTCCCGCGGCTTTCGCCTTAGCACTAGGAGCCCAGGACCCCAGAAACGGGATCGCAGCCCCTGCCGCTCCAGCTGCACCCACCACAGAGGTGGCTGCTACTAGAAAGCGACGTCGGCCCGCATTCACGCCGTCATTGCTCATTTAAGTCGTCTCCCATCAGCATATATGGCCTGTTGTCAGGCCTTGTAATAAGAAAAAAGCACTTACATTTCATAATTGTAACAAATGGTAAAGAAAAGACGGCCTCTTGACAAGTTGTCACAGGCGACAATTTGCCCAATACAGGCAAAACCACAACCAACGTAGGAGTGGCAAATTGTCGCAGGTCAATTTAGATACAAAAAACGCCCTGATTCCTTGCGGAAACGGGCGTTTTTCTGCAGCAAGTATCGATCAGCGCTTAGAGTACTGAGGACGCTTACGTGCTTTACGCAGACCTACTTTCTTACGCTCAACTGCACGCGCATCACGCGTAACAAAGCCAGCTTTGCGTAGTTCTGGACGTAAAGTTTCATCATAATCCATCAGAGCACGTGTAATGCCGTGACGAATTGCACCTGCTTGACCACTTGCACCACCACCAGCAACGGTGATCATGATGTCAAACTTTTCTAGATTTTCTGTTAACTCAAGTGGCTGACGAACCATCATTCGTGCAGTTTCACGTGGAAAAAAGTCATCCAAAGTGCGGTTATTAATAGAAATGCTGCCTGTACCCGGACGTAAAAAAACGCGTGCGGTTGCAGTCTTGCGACGGCCTGTGCCGTAATTTTGAGTCGCCGACATAATCAACTATCCCGTTAAATCTTAAGTTCTTGGGGCTGCTGTGCAGCATGCGGGTGGTTAGTACCTGCATACACTTTCAGCTTGCGATACATGTCGCGGCCCAGCGGATTTCTTGGAAGCATACCTTTTACCGCAGCTTCAAGAACACGTTCAGGTGCTTTAGCAATCAACTTCTCAAAGCTGATTTCCTTAATACCGCCAGGAAAACCAGTGTGTGAGTAGTAGATTTTATCTGATGTTTTATTACCAGTGACACGAACCTGCTCAGCATTAATAACAACGATGTAATCGCCAGTATCAACGTGCGGAGTATACTCAGGCTTGTGCTTACCGCGCAAACGGCTAGCAATCTCAGTGGCCAAACGACCCAGAGTCTGGCCTGCAGCGTCAACGACATACCAGTCGCGCTGTACAGTTTCATTTTTTGCTGTAAAAGTTTTCATTCGCTATGGCCTCAGGGCCGTCTTAAAAATAGACGGCAAATCCTAATGAATAGTATTGTCTTTGACAAGTCAAAGTAAGCTCATATGACAGACGCTACTTCGGGGGCTCGGGTCTATCACGTCTGCTATGGCTCTAAATTTCTTAATTTCGGTAAATTTGCATCTTTTACCTTCCGCTCTGTATTGGACTAGGCATTGTCCACAAAACAGCCGCGTAATTATGACTGTTAGCCAGAAAAAAGCAACCGCTTAATCACTTATCAAACCCTATTCAATAACAATGTCGATAAATAAACCGATAAACACAACCTAAAAAAACGAATATTCAAGACGCTAGCTTTACTGGCCTCCCTTGGGTCTATAATAAGGTGGCACGCACTTGTGGAGCCGTCATGTATATTCCGCCATTATTTTCCGCCTTACGCGAAACCTTCGCCGTTGGTTATACCTTTAAAACATTGCGCAGTGACATGAGCGCAGGCCTAACCATTGGCATCATTGCTATCCCTCTCGCTATGGCATTAGCCATTGCCGTTGGTGTCCCGCCACAGCACGGTCTTTACACCGTTCTTATTGGTGGTTCAATTATCGCCCTAACCGGTGGTTCACGCTTTAACGTATCGGGGCCGACTGCAGCTTTTGTGGTGATCCTGTTACCCATCACCCAGCAATTTGGCGTCGGGGGCTTATTGCTCTGTACCGCGATGGCTGGGATTATTTTAATTATCATGGCCTTTTTACGGGCTGGGGCTTTGCTGCAATTTATCCCCTACCCAGTCACCTTAGGCTTTACCGCTGGTATCGGGGTGGTGATTGCCACGTTGCAAATCAAAGATGCTTTCGGTTTAGAAAATATCGGACCTGCAGCCAACTATGTTGAGCAAATCAGTGCCCTGACCCATGCTTTACCCAGCATTCATATGGGTGACACTATAGTTGCTGCGGCAAGCCTTGCCGTACTGATTATATGGCCACGCTTTGTTCCTAAAATCCCTGGCCACTTAGTCGCTTTAACTGTAGGTAGTTTTCTCGGTCTGGCTTTAAATAATGCGGATATATCTGTCGCCACTTTAGGTGATCGCTTCAGCTATACCGTTGACGGCGTTGATTTTCCGGGTATCCCACCTTTCTTACCCACGTTTCTACTGCCCTGGGAGCTTTCAGGCCCTGACGGCAAGCCGCTAGTCCTGTCCTTTGAGCTGTTTAGACAATTACTCGCACCAGCTTTTGCCATTGCTATGCTGGGCGCCATTGAGTCATTGCTCTGCGCAGTTGTTGCTGACGGTATGGCCGGTACAAAACACGACCCTAATGGTGAATTACTCGGTCAAGGTATCGGTAATATTCTTGCGCCGATGTTTGGTGGTATTACTGCAACAGCCGCAATTGCGCGCAGTGCGGCTAACGTCCGTGCCGGTGCTTTCTCACCGATTGCAGCGATTATCCATGCCGGTGTTGTATTGCTAGCGATGGTGTTTTTAGCGCCCTTATTCAGTCATTTACCCATGGCCGCACTGGCAGCATTATTGCTAATGGTCGCCTGGAACATGAGTGAGCCTAAGCATGTGATACACACTTTACGTATTGCCCCACGCAATGATGTCTTGATCTTGCTGACCTGCCTATCACTGACGGTACTCTTTGATATGGTGCTTGCTGTCGGTGTTGGCCTGTTATTAGCGGCCGGCTTATTTATTAAGAGCATGAGCGATTTAACCGATACAGAAAGCGTTGCCAGCAACGAGCACGAAATCCCAGATTTACCAGACTCTGTTGCCGTTTATGCAATTCGTGGCCCATTATTTTTTGGTGCTGCAGAAAAAGCTTTAAGTGTCCTGCGCAAGTTTAACCCAGAGATCCGCGTTGTCATTATTGATATGCGCGCCGTGCCAATGCTGGATATGACCGCACTAGCCGCCCTCAGCAACGTACTGATTGATTACCAAAAAAATGATATTGGCATCATTTTCTTAGGTGCATCAGCCAAAGTACGCCATAAAATGCGCCGCGCAGGTATTAGCTTAGCTAATAACAAGTTCTCTTATGTGAGCAGTCCAACTATGGCCCAAGTCCGCGCATTAGGTTGGCTTAAGCCTGTAGATACACAGCAAGATAACAACGATTCAATAGACGAATCGCCGAGTACAGCGCCTTAACTCACTGAACGGGTGCCTGCAGCACCCTTTACATTTATGGTAAACTTGAGCTTATGAATATATACACTTCTCGCCCTTCTGTACTGTGCTTATCAGGCCATGATCCTGTTGGCGGTGCAGGACTGCAGGCGGATATCGAAGCGCTGATTGCGCAAAATTGCCACGCCACTCCAGTGATTACCGCGCTGACCATTCAAGACACAGTCAATGTCAGTGATTTTAAAATCCTTGATCATGATTGGGTGATGGC
Organism: Thiopseudomonas sp.; assembly: GCA_035647155.1. Taxonomy (GTDB): domain Bacteria; phylum Pseudomonadota; class Gammaproteobacteria; order Pseudomonadales; family Pseudomonadaceae; genus Denitrificimonas. The sequence goes on along the minus strand of DASRNZ010000198.1, from coordinate 30,870 downwards.
ACAAGCGCAGGCTATTTTGCAAGACATGCATGTCTCAGCTATTAAACTCGGCATGCTGGGTTCGCTGGGGATGGTTGACACTGTCGTCGAAATCATTCAAAAGCTGCCTGATACACCCTTTGTCTGCGACCCCGTATTACGTGCAGGTGGCGGCGGCGCACTAGGTAAAGATGAAGTCGGTTATGCGCTGCGTACTAAGCTGATGCCGCTGTCGACTATTGTTACCCCCAACCTGCCTGAAGCGCGGATTCTTGCTGAGTTACCGAACGGCAGCGCTGATGAGTGTGCTGAAGTGTTACTCAAACATTGTCATCACCTACTGATTACTGGCGGGCATGGCGATGAACATGAAGTGCACAACCGTCTATATTGTGCTGACGGCAGCACCCACACCTTTACCTGTGCTCGCTTACCCGGTGAGTACCATGGCTCAGGCTGTACTTTAGCCAGCGCTTTGGCAGGTCGTTTAGCCTTGGGACAAGAACTGGTCAGCGCAGTTGAATTTGCCTTAAATTACACTTGGCGCACTTTGCGTGACGCTGAAGCACCAGGACGCGGTCAATATATCCCGCGTCGCCTGCCTTTGGACTTTTGTCGCCCATGAGTAAAAAAGCTCAACTATTGCGCGGCTTATATGCCATCACGGACTCAGCTTTATTAGCCGATGGGCGTTTATTGCCCTATTGCGAAGCAGCGCTGCGTGGTGGCGTAAAAATTTTGCAGTACCGTGATAAGTCCACGGATAGCAGTCAGCGTTTTGACGAGGCACAAGCTCTCAAAGCTTTATGCCAAAGCTACGACGCGCGCTTGCTGATTAATGATGATGCTGCTTTAGCTGCGCAATTAGGTGTCGATGTGCACTTGGGGCAAAGTGATGGCAGCTTATTACAAGCGCGTGAATTGCTAGGCCCCGACGCCATTATTGGCGCAACCTGCCATGCACAGTTAGAACTGGCAGAACAAGCCGTCGTGCAAAGTGCTGATTATATCGCTTTTGGCCGCTTTTATGATTCACACACCAAGCCCGGCAGCGTTTTAGCTACCACAGAACTACTCGCGCAAGCACGTCAGTTTAAACGCCCTATTGTTGCCATTGGCGGCATCACTCTAGAAAACGGACGAGCTTTAATAGAACACGGCGCAGATATGCTTGCGGTGATTCATGGATTATTTGCAGCTGATTCAGCGGCTGCAGTGGAACAACGTGCGCGTGCCTTTAGCGCGCTCTTTACGAATTAATTTTTTTGCAGCGACAGGCTCTCTGCTTTTCTTAAATGAGGTTTTAAATGTCACGCTCAGCATCTCTTTTTGAACAAGCCCAGCAGCATATTCCAGGTGGCGTCAACTCACCTGTGCGTGCCTTTGCTGGCGTTGGTGGCACTCCTTTATTCTTTAAACATGCCGCAGGCGCTTATGTTGTCGACGAAGACGATAAGCGTTATGTGGACTATGTCGGCTCATGGGGCCCAATGATTTTGGGTCATAGTCATCCTGATGTACTGGACGCAGTCCGCGCTCAGCTAGAACACGGCTTATCCTACGGTGCACCGACTGCACTTGAAGTAGAAATGGCTGATTTAGTCTGCAGCTTAGTACCTTCAATGGATATGGTGCGTATGACCAGCTCCGGTACTGAAGCCACTATGAGTGCGATTCGCTTGGCGCGTGGTTACACTGGCCGCGATAGCATCATTAAATTTGAAGGTTGCTACCACGGTCACTCTGACAGCTTGCTAGTTAAAGCAGGTTCAGGCGCTCTCACTTTAGGCGTGCCCAGCTCACCGGGCGTACCTGCTGACTTTGCTAAGCACACTATAACCCTGCCCTTTAACGATATTGAAGCAGTCGCTGCTTATTTAGCTGACCACGGTAAAGATATCGCCTGCATTATTGTTGAGCCTGTGGCTGGCAACATGAACTGTGTGCCGCCGGTACCAGGCTTCCTCCAAGGCTTACGTGAGCAGTGTGACAAGCACGGCGTAGTGCTTATTTTTGACGAAGTGATGACGGGCTTCCGTGTAGCTTTGGGCGGTGCGCAAGCGCTGTACAATGTAAAACCTGACCTTTCAACCTTCGGTAAAATCATTGGCGGCGGTATGCCAGTCGGTTGTTTTGGTGGTAGCAAAGAAATCATGTCGCATATTGCACCCCTGGGTCCTGTGTACCAAGCCGGTACTTTGTCAGGTAACCCATTGGCGATGGCCGCAGGTTTAACCACGCTAAAACTGATCAGTCGTCCAGGTTTCCATGATGAGGTCACGGATTACACTGCACGTATGCTCAAAGGTTTACAGGAGCGTGCAGACGCCGCTGGCATTCCATTTACCACCACGCAAGCCGGCGGTATGTTTGGTCTGTACTTTACAGATCGTAAAAACATCACCAGCTTCGATGATGCCACCAGCAGCAATGTTGAGCACTTTAAGCAGTTCTTTCACCTAATGCTGGAAGGCGGTGTGTACTTAGCGCCAAGCGCATTTGAAGCAGGCTTTACTTCAATTGCACAGGGTGACGCAGAACTAAAAATCACTCTCGACGCAGCAGAAGCAGCCTTTGCCAAAATGAAAGGCTAATGGCTCGCTGAGATATAAAAACGCCCGTTGATTCGGGCGTTTTTAATTGTGCTGGAATTCTATTTTAAAGATTGCAAAATTGACTGGTGATATATGCGCCTGTCGTACTGCGCGCTTAAGATTCATGCTACATATTTACCAGCAACATCAATATTCAAGAAGTGTCTCGCGAGTGACGCGGCAAGTGCAGCCATGGATGGCGAAACGCCCGAATTGGGCCAGGATGGCCCGTTGAGGGAAGAGCGACACTCGCGAGACACGCCAAGCACCGATGCCGACAATACTTTTTTACCAGTTCAGATACTGAGCCTCGTGCGGCAAAGTACAGGACTGAATAAACGCTCTTGTGCAAGCGAGCAAGCTTGTCTTACTCATCAAGACGCCTAATCAAATCGGGCAACTGTGAGATCTGACTGAATTGCGCATCCGGCTCACGCTCACCGCTCCAAGCCTGACCTTCGGGATTAAACCAAATAGTACGCATACCCACCTGTTGAGCACCAAAAATATCATCATGCGGATGATCACCAATATGAATACTGCGTTCAGGCTTAACTTGCGCACGCGCTAAGGCGGCCAAAAACACTTGCGGTTCAGGTTTAGCCACACCGAGCATATCGGCATTTAAAGCAAAGGAGAAATACTCACCCAGCCCCACACGACGCACATCAGCATTGCCATTGCTTAATGCACCCAACATATACTGTCGATGCAATTGCTCTAAGGTCGGCACTACACCAGCAAAAAACTCAACATTTTGCCGCGCAGCCAAAAACACCTGGAAGGCCTGCTCAGCCATTTCATGCGCCTCACGCATGGCATAACCTGACTGCAATAAAGCACGCAACAACACCTGATAACGCAATTCACTGACCCGACGATCCAACTCAGGTTGTTGCTGCACCACTTCGCTGCGCAACTGCTGCAAACGCTCTGCTGTTAAAGCTCCTAGATCGACCGCATGATCTGCTAACCAAGCGCGCAAAGTATTGTCAGCCGCCACAATAACTGGCTGCACAGACCATAAAGTGTCATCCAAATCAAAGGTGATTAAACGAATACTCATTCTGTTGGTTTACGCCTCGCTCGTGGGTGCGCCTGATCATAGACTTGCGCTAAATGTTGAAAATCCAAGTGGGTATAAATTTGTGTGGTACTGATATCCGCATGCCCTAACAGCTCTTGCACAGCACGCAAATCATGAGACGACTCAAGAATATGACTGGCAAAAGAGTGCCTTAACATATGCGGATGCAAATGCTGGCCGAGATCACGCACTCCGGCTTGGCGTACACGTTCGCGCACCAACTGCGGACTCATGCGCCGCCCTCGCACACCGATAAATAATGCCTGATCCTGCGACTTAACCTGTCCGCGCACCGTCAACCAATGCTCGATAGCGGCGACGGCTTTACTGCCCACCGGCAACATGCGCTGCTTATTACCTTTACCCAGCACCACCACTAAACCTTGTGACAAATCGATATCGGCAATATTTAAGCCCACCAACTCAGAGAGGCGTAAACCAGAGGAGTAGAGTAATTCTAAAATAGCGTGATCACGGCAAGCGGCAAAATCATCGGCCACAGGACTATCAAGCAGTTGCTGCGCCCGATCCACATCCAAAACTTTAGGCAGCTTACGCGGTCCTTTCGGTGGGCGGATGCCTGCTGCTGGATCGTGTTGGCAAACACCCTCGCGGATTAAATAGGCATACAAAGCACGTACGGCTGATAATAAACGCGCAATACTGCGTCCCGACAAGCCCCCTTTATACAGCTGGGCCACCAGTTCCCGCAAGTGCGCCACCTGCAGATCAGGCCAACGGTCTAAGCCTTGCAGCTTGGCAAAGTCTAAAACCTTAGCTAAGTCGCTGCGATAAGCACTTAAGGTATGCACTGAGACTTGGCGTTCAACCTGCAAGTACTCAGTAAAAGTAGCCAACTTAATCTGCATACAGACCTCTGAATACAATCACTTATTTAACCGCTCGCAGTGAAGTCAACATCGTCGGTAATAAACGCGCCAACACATCTGCTAGGTAGGTTAAAAATAAGGTATCCATCGAACTGCTGTAATGCTGTTGATCGTCACTGCCGACCGCCAGTACGCCCTGTATACCTTGATGTTCTAAGGTCACAACCGCAGCTGACTTAATATGACCCGCTTGTTCCTGACCGAATAAGAAGGCTAATTCACTTGGGCGCAGTACGCCGCAAAATGCTTTACCACCGAGCAACAAACCACCAATATGCTGCTGCGCCAACTTTAAGGTTGTGCTGCGACCGACACTGATGGGCTGGTCGCTAAAGAGCGTCAACCCAGCAAAAGGCACATTAAATGAATGGCGCAAACTATCATCCACGACGCCGACTAACTCATCGACCGTTTGCGCATCCAGCATTTCTAAAACAAGGCGTCTGACTTTATCAAACAGACGATCATTATCACGGGCCACATCCAGCAAATGAGTTAAACGCTGACTCATTTCGGTATTACGTTCACGCAAGACCAGCATCTGCCGCTCAACCAATGAAATAGCACTGCCACGCACATGTGGAATGCTCATCTGCGTTAGTAGCGCATCCTGATCTTTAAAAAAATCAGGATGCGCTTTCAAGTACGCGGTAACTTGCCTTTTAGTTAAGGCGGGTTTAGCTTTCTTTAGGGTACTCATATACGAATTTGCCCTTCATAAACACGGGTTGCCGAGCCAGTAAAATAGATATGTTGATCATGCTCTGAACTCTCGACCCACGCACGCGTCGTACCGCAAACAGACTCAATATGCACCTGCTTATTGACCCAGCCTCGCTCAACTGCAAACACTGCTGCCGCGCATAATCCATAATGAAAGCTATCTATAAGGCCGCAACCAAGCTGCCAGGTCAAGATCCTAAGATTATTATGATCTTGCACTTGCACCGCTGTCACCAGCGTATCGCTGGGCAAATAAGGATGCAGTGCTAAATGCTCGGCCAGTTCAGCCATAGGCACATGCTGCACATCGGCCACACGCAATACAGCATGGGTACCATTCATCGACAATATGGAAAATTCAGCATCCAGTCGCCAACCCAAGGGTTGATCAGAAGAGCTGGGTACAGCGATAGGTTCTCCTACAGCTTTAGGCCGCAGCAAAGGTACAGATACAGAACCATCGGCATGCACCTGCACATCAATCACCGCATGCCGCAACTCAACCCGCATCTGTGCTTTAGAGATCAAGCGTTTATCCGCTACTAAGCGCGCCACACAACAGACATCACTGGCAAGCCAATCCACTTCAGCGCCGTTCTCATCAAAGATACGGCAACTGAAGTCAACATCTGGATGCTGCGGCACCTCAATCAAGGCTAAGCGTTGAAAGCCAACACCCGAGCGGCGATCACTCCAAGCACGCATATGCTGCGGCTGGATATAGGCATACTGACTGATTAAGTCGAGCACCATTAAATCATTGCCCAAGCCATGCATTTTGGTAAAACGCAAAAGCATGTCAGGACTCCGGCAATAAACTTTCGTGAGCGAATAACTCTTCTATGGTTTCACGTCGACGAACTAAATGTGCCTGTTCGCCATCCACCACCACTTCAGCAGCGCGACCGCGACTGTTGTAGTTAGAACTCATCACAAATCCATAAGCACCTGCTGAACACAGCGCCAGCAAATCACCCTCAGCTAAAGTCATATCACGTTCTTTAGCTAAGAAATCACCGGTTTCACACACAGGTCCCACAATGTCATAACAATGTGTAGCGCCAGTGCGCGGCTTCACCGCTTGCACATCCATCCATGCTTGATACAGCGCAGGACGCAACATATCGTTCATCGCAGCATCAACAATGGCAAAATCTTTATGCTCAGTATGCTTTAGATATTCAACCTGAGTCAGCAGCACACCGGCATTGGCCACAATATAACGGCCCGGCTCAAACACTAAAGCCAAATCACGACCCGCAACGCGCGCGCGCACTGCCGCCATATACTCACCGGCGCACGGAGGCTGCTCATCTTGATAACGCACACCTAAGCCGCCACCCAAATCCAAGTGACTAATGCTAATGCCATGTTCAGCTAAACGGTCGACCAAAACTAACACACGATCCAGCGCATCTAAAAATGGCTCCAGCGTGGTCAGTTGTGAACCAATATGGCAATCTACACCTTTAATCTCAAGGTTGCTTAAAGTCGCCGCATGCTGATAAACAGACTCAGCAATATTGATATCAATACCAAATTTATTGTCTTTTAAACCAGTGGAAATATACGGATGAGTCCCCGCATCCACATCCGGATTGACCCGTAAAGAGACCGGCGCCATCACGCCCATTTGCGCAGCTACATCCTGCAAACGATCCAGCTCATCCACTGACTCAACGTTAAAGCAGTGCACGCCCACTTCAAGTGCACGCTGCATTTCTTCACGGGTTTTACCCACGCCAGAAAACACCATGCGCTCAGGTAAGCCACCCGCAGCTAGCACACGCTCCAACTCACCGACCGAGACAATGTCAAAGCCCGCGCCTAAACGCGCGAGAATATTTAATACTGCAATATTGGAGTTGGCTTTCACCGCAAAGCACACTAAATGCTCAACGCCTTGTAAGCCATCGGTGTAGCTGCGGTATTGCGCTTCAATATGCGCACGTGAATAGACATAAGTGGGGGTGCCAAACTGCTGCGCAATCGCCGACAAGGCAACCTGCTCTGCGTGCAACTCACCATTTTGATATGTAAAGGCTTGCATGTGGTTCTCCTTAGAGTTCATAGCGGTCTTTGCGGTGTTCATGTGCAGCTTTCTCATCATCGGGATGATACAAAGCACCTTTTTGGCCGCAACCTGCCAAACCCAACACCATCACCGTTAATGCTATAAACGGCAGTACGATACGCTTCATAACAAACCCTTCGTAAAAACTATATATGCATTGAGTATACCGACCCCTCATAATCTTGCCTATGCGCAGATCAGCCAAGCGCACTAGGATAGTTGTGAAAAAGACGTATTATTGTTTATTAATGCAGAGCCACTTTCATTTGCACACCGTATTTAGCCATTAGACACTATAAAGGAGCTCTCAATGAGCCTGAGCAATAGCCAATTCCATGACATTATCGATGCTACGCAAAGAAACCTTGAAGATATTATTGATGACAGTGATGCCGACATTGATATTGAAAATAGCGCCGGCATCTTAACTCTGACCTTTGAAAATAAGCACCAGATGATTATCAGCCGCCAAGAACCGATAAAACAACTCTGGCTCGCTGACCGCAGCGGCGGATTTCACTTTGATTATGACAAGGCCGCAGCGCAATGGCGCTGTGATAGCAATCAACGCACATTGGCCGATATGCTGGATGAGATTTTACAGGCGCACACGCAACTGAGCTTTGATCTCAGCAGCCTTTAATACTCCAGCTCTAGAAGAAGAAAGCACTTCGCTGCATTGATATCAGTGCAAACTTTAGACATAAAAAAACCTCGCAATCTAGCGAGGTTTTTTTATATTGCACAGCAATGTTACTCAGCTGATAAAACAGTCAACACCGCTTGTGCATGTGCTGCTGATTCAAGTCCTAAACTGGTTAAGTAACCACCATCATCTTGACTGATTAAGCCTTTTTCAAATAAGCGCTGTGCAGCTGCAACACGCTCAGCACCGGCTGAACTGTGCACTTTAATGCCTTCTTGCGTGCTATCTAAGTTGTATAAGCATAAAACTTCAAGTTCCGCGACAATCTCAGGGGTCCAGGACATATGTATTCCACCGTTAGCTTAGGTCATAAAAGGACTTGCGTAACAACTGCTGATGCTTTTAAGGGGCATCAGGTAGTTGCGGTAATGCACGTAATGCACGTTCGTAAGCAACCATATCAAAGGCATGATCAGCCTCCAACATATCACTGATTTGCCACGCTAAGACCTGCGCCATCATCTGCACAATTTCTTCGCGTGTATGCCCCACTAAAGTCAGCTTATTAAAAACTGGCTGCACAAAAGGGGGCTGCTGAGCAGACAGTTGATTTTCAATTGCTTCAAGCAACTGGCTTTCAACTAATTCATCTTCAGCTTTTTCATCAAGCTCTGCAGGTTCTGCTACAGGTGATTCTAGAGCAATCTCTGGCTGCGTAACTGCTGCAGTGACTTCATCACTCTTATCTGCAGGCACACCGCCACCCTCATCAAGCTGACACAGCATGCAATCATCTGCATCGCCTTGATTGGTTTCCACATAACGTACCTTGCGAGTGGCTGAAGAGCGATCCGCCGATACTTGATAACGTAAATCTCTCGGTTTATCCGTCACGCTAACCTCCAAAAATCATCAACTTAATCGCAGGCCTACTGTGCTGAGCGACTGTCTAGTAGTTTACGTCCACGCTGCACCGCAGCATGCACTTGTGCAGGTGCAGTACCGCCAATATGGTTACGCGCATTGACTGAACCTTCTAAGGTCAACACATCAAATACATCGTCACCAATGTCAGTACTGAACTGCTGTAATTCAGCCAACGTCATTTGTGCTAAGTCTTGACCCGTTTTCACGCCATAACCGACAGCATGACCGACAATTTCATGGCAATCACGGAACGGCAAACCTTTACCCACTAAATAGTCAGCTAAGTCAGTCGCCGTAGAGAAACCACGCAACGCAGCTTCGCGCATCATTTCTTGCTTGGGCACAATGGCTGGCACCATATCAGCAAAAGCACGCAAGCTATCACGCAAGGTATCAGCTGCATCAAACAGCGGCTCTTTATCTTCTTGGTTATCTTTGTTGTAAGCCAAGGGCTGGCCTTTCATCAAAGTTAATAAGCCCATCAGCGCGCCAAAGACACGACCGCTTTTACCACGGACCAGTTCAGGCACATCAGGGTTTTTCTTTTGCGGCATAATCGAGCTGCCAGTGCAGAAACGATCAGGCAGATCAATAAATTGGAACTGCGCTGAGGTCCACAATACCAACTCTTCAGAGAAGCGTGATAAGTGCATCATGGCGATGCTGGCTGCGGCACAAAACTCAATGGCAAAGTCACGATCGGATACGCCATCTAACGAGTTACCCGAAATAGCTTCAAAACCTAACAATTCGCAGGTCAGCTCGCGATCAATAGGATAAGTGGTACCCGCTAACGCGGCACTGCCTAATGGCATACGGTTAGTACGTTTACGGCAGTCAATCAGACGCTCGTAGTCACGCGACAACATTTCAAACCATGCCATCATATGGTGACCAAAGGTCACTGGCTGTGCGGTTTGCAGGTGAGTAAAACCAGGCATAATAGTTTCTGCATGATTTTTTGCTAAGCCCAACAAGCCATCTTGTAAGCGCGTTAACTCAGATAAAATCAAATCAATTTCATCACGTAACCACAGACGAATATCAGTGGCTACTTGGTCATTACGGCTGCGGCCGGTATGCAATTTCTTACCGACAATACCGACCTGCTCTGTCAGACGTGCCTCGATATTCATATGCACATCTTCGAGCTCAGTGCTCCAGACAAACTGACCGCTTTCGATTTCTTTTTCAATCGACTGCAAACCAGCGATCACAGTGTCGCGCTCATCTTCAGTTAAGACACCGACTTTAGCCAGCATGGTCGCGTGGGCAATCGAGCCCATAATGTCATGACGGTAGAGACGCTGATCAAAATCCACTGACGCGGTAAAACGCGCGACAAATGCATCAACCGGCTCACTAAAGCGGCCGCCCCACGACTGATTGGTTTTCTCGTTGCTCATTAAAGTCTGCCCAGCTTAACAATAAAAGATATACATATAATAACAGGATGGCACAGGGTTATGCCGCCCCAGCTTTAATTATCTATACCATTGTGTTTCAGCCAGCCGATTAGGCGTACTAAAGGCAAGGCACCGCTTTGTCTGGCCACTTCTTTACCGTTACGAAACAAGATCAAACTTGGAATGGAGCGCACGCCTAACTCACCAGAGAGCGCCGGATGCGCTTCACTGTCCAGCTTACCAAAACGGCACTGAGTGCTCAGCTGTGCGGCAGCTTGGCTAAAAATCGGCGCAAATTGACGGCAGGGTCCACACCAACTGGCCCAGACATCCACCAATAAAGGTACATCGCCTTTGCTTTGTTTACTAAAGGTCGCTGCGTCTAAATCAAAAGCGCTATCAACAAAAATCGGCTTTTTACATGAACCGCACTGCGGCTGTTCTGCTCGTTTCTGGTTTGGAATACGGTTTAAAGTAGCGCAGTGTGCGCAAGGAACAACAATTGAGTCAGTCATTTTTATGCCCTCTTTAATTCACTATGACAATACTTTACCCAATTATGAACTGTCTAGCCCAGTCTTCACTGTGAATCATTTGCCAGCTGATGTTTCTTCGACTACAACTTGAGTTATAAGCAACGCAAAATTTACAGCAGGGAGGCTGTCAACTATGCAGGCACAACGTGCTTTTACCTTAATTGAACTGCTTATTGTGCTGACTTTGTTGGCTATTTTTGCACAAATGGCAACGCCAGCATTGCAGGACTTTCTAGATCGTAATCGACAACAGGCCTTATTCGATCAGGTCACCCGCGCTATATATAACGCACGCACCTATGCTGTGACCCATGGTGTTTCAGTCGAGCTATGCGCCAGCAGTGACGGTATCACCTGCAGCCAAAATTGGTCACACGGCTGGCTATTGCGCGAAATGGATCAAGCCGAACCTATAGCAATCACTCAACTGAATCATAAGCAACAACTGCACTGGAGTGGTTTCAGACCTAGAATCTATTTTCAGCGCACAGGACTCAGCCCAACCAGTAATGGACGTTTTTACAGCTGCTCGAAGCAAGAAATCAGCTGGCAACTGATTCTCAACCGCCAAGGACGTTTGCGTACGGCCAGCAGCGCAGAAAATAACGCACAGATCGCACGCTGCAACTGACCGACCTTCAATAAGCTCGCATGCCTAAAACACTCTCTACCGATTGAACAATAGCGCCTGCACAGACGTCTATATCTACACAGGCAAAGATAATACGCTCCCCAGCACCTGCCCGACGCGACATTAAATAGGGCAAGCACGGCTAGAAATACTGCTATTGATAATATTGAGTCCAGCACTCAAGGGGGTCGTATCGAATTGAGTGCAACCTATTTACAAGCTAAGAGAGGCGCACAATAAAATGAAGATCTTAATCGTTGACGATGAGTCTTTAGCGCGTGAACGCTTAACTCGACTGCTCAAAGATCTACCCAACCACGACCTACTTGAGCCCTGTGCTGAAAACGGCTACCAAGCATTGGAGCTGACTGAACAACTTAAGCCCGATGTTGTATTATTGGATATAAATATGCCGGACCTCGATGGCTTGCAAGTGGCAGCACAGCTCTGCGAGTTAAGCGATGCGCCTGCGGTGATTTTTTGTACCGCGCAGGATGAATATGCATTGCAAGCATTTGCAGTCAGTGCCGTTGGCTATTTAGTTAAACCCATTAGTCTAAAAGAACTGCAAGTGGCTTTAGATCAAGCGCAACGTCTGACCCGCCAGCAGTTAGCCTCGCTAGCACGGGCACCCGCTAGGGTAAATGCGCAACGCACGCATTTGACTGCACGCAGTCATAAAGGGCTTGAGCTGATTCCAATCGATGATGTGATTTACTGCGTTGCGGATCATAAATATGTCACAGTGCGTCATCTGCAAGGTGAAACTTTGCTGGATGAATCACTTAAATCGCTAGAAGGTGAGTTTGCCGAACGTTTTGTGCGCATCCACCGCAATGCCTTGGTCAGCCGCCATTATATTGAACGTTTACAGCGTTGCCCCAGCGGTTCTTATAAACTCTATATGCACGACCTTGACGAAGCATTAGTGATCAGTCGCCGCAATGTCGCAACGATACGTAAATTAATCGAGACGCTTTAACATTTAGCACAATCTTGCTTGCGCACATAAGGCAAGGCGGCGCTGTGCCTGTTATCATCGACATAATATACACCAACACTTTTGGATCATAATTATGTCTTTGATTGAAGAATCTGTAACAGAACTGCGCATTGCCACTCGTAAAAGTGCTCTAGCACTCTGGCAGGCCGAGTTTGTTAAAGCCGAACTTGAAGCCGCACACCCTGGTCTCACAGTGACTTTAGTGCCTATGGTCAGTCGCGGTGATCAGCTGCTTGACTCTCCTTTAGCTAAAATTGGTGGTAAAGGTCTGTTCGTAAAAGAACTGGAGCATTCTTTATTAGCTAAAGAAGCTGATATCGCTGTGCATTCAATGAAAGATGTTCCTATGGCATTTCCTGAAGGCCTAGGCTTGTACTGTATTTGTGAGCGTGAAGATCCACGCGACGCCTTTGTTTCAAATACATACGCTAACATCGCGGAACTGCCACAAGGCAGCATCGTTGGTACCTCAAGCTTGCGACGCCAAGCGCAAATTCTTGCGCAGCGTCCGGACCTCATCGTTAACTTTTTACGTGGTAACGTGAACACCCGCCTCGCTAAGCTGGATGCCGGTGAATACGACGCTATTATTCTTGCTGCCGCGGGTTTACTGCGCTTAGGCTTTGCTGATCGTATTCGTAGCAGCCTCGATGTGAGCCTGCACTTACCCTCAGGTGGCCAAGGTGCTGTCGGTATTGAGTGCCGCAGTGATGATCCCGCCATTCATGCACTACTCAAACCACTGCACCACATTGATACCACCTATCGCGTCACCGCCGAACGCGCGCTGAATAAGCACCTCAACGGTGGTTGCCAAGTGCCGATCGCGTGTTATGCCGTATTAGAAGGTGATCAGTTATGGCTGCGCGGTTTTGTCGGCCAGCCTGATGCATCAACACTATTGTATGCAGAAAAACGTGCGCATAAAGATGAGGCTGAAGCTTTAGGTATTGCTGTTGCTGAAGACTTACTCGCGCAAGGTGCAGGAGAAATCCTAGCCGTTCTGTTTGCACAAGAGACGCCAGTCACGTGACACAGTGGCGCGTACTCATTACTCGACCCACAGCGGACAGCGCAGTACTGGCTGCGCTGTTGGCCGAGCAGAATATACACAGCAACAGCTTACCGCTGCTTGAGATTCAAGCCCTTCCAGAAACACCAACGCAACGCTCGCTGATCTATAACTTGGATCAATACTGTGCTGTCATTGTGGTCAGTAAACCCGCAGCACTACTGGGTATTGAGCGCATTGACCAATACTGGCCGCAGCCTCTGGCCGAGCAGCAATGGTTTAGTGTCGGTGCCGGCACTGGACGCATACTCGAAGACTACGGTTTACCTGTCAGCTGGCCCGAGCACGGTGATGACAGCGAAGCATTATTAGCGCTGCCCAAATTTATAGAAACGATCAATCGAGAGGATGCTCGTGTATTAATTATGCGCGCCGATGTCGGTCGTGACTTTCTCGCCGAGCAATTACAACAGCGCGGCGTACAGGTCGACTTTTTACCACTGTATTGCCGACGTTTACCGGTTTATCCTACGGGTACTTTGGTTAAACGTATCGAACAAGAGCAAATCAATGGCCTTGTTGTCAGTAGCGAACAAGGTTTACGCCATTTAATTGAACTCGCTGGAGAAGCCTGGCCACAATTGGCCTCTTTAGCCTTATTTGTGCCCAGCCCTCGCGTTGCCCAAATCGCCCGAGAGCTCGGTGCTCAGCGTGTTATTGATTGTCGAGGCGCTAGCAATCAAGCTGTATTAAACGCCTTGCACGCGCATGCCGCACCAACAGCATAAGGATTGAATCATGACCCAACCTGCAGAAAAGCCCGACGCAAAAACGGATATAACAGATAACAACACATCATCCTCAAGCGCAGCGCCAACCGTAGAAAAAGCACAGCCCGACACCCCTAAAACGGGTTCTTCTGGCAAAGGCTTGGCAGTGCTTGCCTTACTCTTTGGTCTAGGCGGACTCGGAGCTGGGGTTTGGAGCGTTATGCAAATCCAAGCAGCAGATAACCTCTCGCTGCAGCAGCAACAACAGCTCTCAAGCATGCTGGCACAAACAGCTGACTTAGCTGGACGTGAGCAGCAACTCAGTGCAAAAATCGCACAAATGCCCTCTGCAACACAATTGCAGCAAGGTCGCGAGCTGGTCGCCAGCGTACAAGCGGAGCAACAACTGCTCTCACAGCGCTTAGAAACTATTCTAGGCGCCAGCCGCCAAGATTGGCGCTTAGCAGAAGCTGAGCACTTATTGCGTATGGCCAGCTTGCGTTTAAGTGCGCTGCACGACACCAACAGCGCCAGCTTTTTACTGCAAGCCGCTGATCATATTTTAATGGAGCAAAATGATCCTGCAGCCTTTGCTGCCCGTGAGCAATTAGCCCATAGCATCACGGCTTTGCGCAGCGGTGGCTCATTAGACCGCACCGGCCTCTTTGTAAAACTCGGTGCACTCTATCAACACGCCAATCAGCTGACCGATTTAGCTCCAGAGTTTATTAGCATCCAAGACCAACCCTCAGTCGCTAAGGCTGATGGCGCAGGTCGCTTAGCTCAATGGTGGGAAAGTATTTCACGCTACGTACGCATCGACTTTAACGCCAGCGAACAGGTTCAGCCGTTACTCGCAGGACAAAGCTTAACTCAGGTGCGCTTAGCTTTAGGCTTAGCTCTTGAGCAAGCGCAGTGGGCTGCACTCAATGGTGCTGAAGCGGTGTATCAACAAGCCTTGCAGCAAGCTCTGGATATTCTTGATGCGCACTTTAGTACTGAAGATAGCAAAGTGGGCAACCTCAGAGCACAAATCAGCGAGTTGCATGAACAAAAAGTTCGCCAAGAACTGCCTAACTTAAGCGCGGCACTGACTACTTTACAGGCTTATATTAATACGCGCTCAGCACCACAAGAATCTGATACCGAGGAGGCCAACTGATTATGAAACGGACCTACCTTATTTTGCTCGCTGTCGTGGCCTGTGCCGCAGCACTGGGCATGTTTATCGTCGAACATACCGGCTATGTACTGATTTCTTGGAAATCATTTCGCTATGAATCCAGCCTATGGATGTTTCTTGCCGTGCTCGCTGTAGTGCTAGCGATTCTCTACGGCTTGCGCACCCTGATTAAAATGACCTTGATTTCAACCGGACTGGTTAATCCTTGGTCACAACGCAACCAAAGTCGTCGTTTGCGCTTAGCTGCTGAGCAAGGGATTTTAGATTTGGCACAAGGCAACTGGAAAGATGCCTTACGTCATCTGCGCCGTGCGGCCGATGGCGAAACCAAACCACTGGTGTACTTATTGGGTGCGGCCAATGCAGCAGAGAAATTAGGCTATAGCGAAGAAGCTGATGAGTTACTTGAGCAAGCGTTAATCAAGCAACCCAGCGCTGAAGTCGCCATTGCCCTGACTCATGCTGACTTACAATTGCAACGCGCCGATGACATGGGTGCACAAGAAACCCTGCAAGCCATGCATGAACTGCATCCACAGCACATTGAAGTGCTATTACGCCTACAGGCGTTATTGCGCCAACGTCAGGACTGGTCTGCTTTAATTGGGTTATTACCTGACTTACGCAAGTGCAAACGTTTTACCCCAGAACAACTGCAAAGTATTGAATATCAAGCTTGGTCAGGTCGACTCAGCACCATCTGTACACTCAAGCAAGACCCACAACTGGCTCTCAAGTCATTAGAGACAGCATGGCAGGAGCTCTCCAGCAAACTGCGCCATGACCCACAACTGATTGCAGCCTACGCCTCTGAATTGCTACGTCTAAACGCCCATGAGCAAGCTGAGTCATTGCTACGTCATGCGCTTAAAAACGGCTTAGACGATGAGTTACTTGATCTCTACGGCCGTGCCCAAGCTCAAGATACCGCCAGACAGCTCAAGCTGGCCGAAAGCTGGCTGAAGCAAGCACCTGACAACGCCATCCTACTGCGTGCTTTAGGACGTTTAAGCCTGCGCAATAAGCTCTGGGGCAAGGCGCGTGACTACTTTGAGAGTAGCCTCAGCCAGCACCGCCAAGCGCATACCTGTGCGGAGTTAGCGCGTTTACTCAACCACCTTGGTGATACACAGCGCAGTAATGAATTATTTGCTGAAAGCTTTCAGCTGCTTGAGCAAGCATTACCCGCATTACCGCAGCCGACCCTGCAGAAAAATACTGCACCGGCCTCCGAGTGAGTCGCTTAGGGCGTGCTTGTTGATCGCTAACACGCCCTAAGCACGCACAGATCATTGCAACGCTATTGCCCACTATCAACTCAACCCTGACTGCAATACCGAGGACTTTCCATGCAATTACCTGCGACGCGCACCTTGTTTTTATTGGCTTTTCTAGGCTGCTTAGGGCTAATTGCTGCTGCTCTATACTTAGAGCATATCGTTGGCTTAGAACCTTGCCCACTCTGCCATGTACAACGTTTAGCTGTCGTGCTATTTGCAGCCGTGTGCTTACTGGCAACGCTGCATAATCCGGCACGACTGGGTCAGCGTATTTATGCAATCGTAGCCATGCTTGCGGCTGCACTGGGCATCGCCACGGCGGGTCGACAAATTTGGCTGCAAGGCTTACCTGAAGATCAGTTGCCTTCCTGCCTACCGCCTATGGAATTTATGCTTGAAGCCTTTCCGCTGCAAGAAATTATGAGCAAGATGCTGCATGGCACCGCAGATTGCGCTGCTATCGACTGGACTTTACTGGGATTCAATATTGCACAGCTGAGCATGATCAGTTTTATTGCAATGTGTATATTCAGCTTGTTTGTGCTGCTACGCAAAAGCTCAGATACGGCTGTTGGCGTTTAGCACGACGTGGTGCATTACTACAGAGCGTAAGCACAATGCTCACGCTCTGTAACAACTTTAAAAACCTACTCTTTTAACGGCACCATACGCGGCGCAATCATATTCTCTGGGCGTAAGATATCAGCCAAGAGCGCATCATCAACCAACTGCTCTTCACGTACCAACTCCAGCACACCACGACCACTTTCCAACGCCAACTTAGCAATGCGTGTGGCATTGTCATAGCCGATGTAAGGGTTCAGCGCGGTGATCAAACCAATGGAATGCTCCATCAGTGTGCGGCAACGCTCTTCATTGGCGGTAATACCCACCACACAATGCTCACGCAACATATCCATTGAACGACGCAGTAGACGAATCGAGTCAAACATCTTCCAAGCGATTAAAGGCTCCATCACGTTCAGCTGCAACTGACCTGCTTCTGCCGCTAACGTCAGTGATAAATCATTACCAATCACTTCATAGGCCACTTGGCTGACCGCTTCTGGAATCACTGGATTGACCTTACCCGGCATAATTGAACTGCCCGGCTGACGCGCCGGCAGATTGATTTCATTAATACCCGTACGAGGACCACTGGACAATAAACGTAAGTCATTACAAATTTTTGATAACTTAACCGCGGTACGCTTAAGCATCCCAGAGAAGAGGACGAAAGAGCCCATATCTGAGGTCGCTTCGATTAAGTCCGGCGCGGCGTTAATCGGGTAACCACAAATCGCCGCCAAACGCTCAACTGCAATACCTTGGTAACGTGGATCGGCATTAATACCAGTACCAATAGCTGTTCCACCCAAGTTAACTGGTGAGAACAAATCGTTGGCTAACAGTCGCAAACGGTTTAAATCTGCATTTAAGTTGGAGGCAAAAGCTTTAAATTCTTGGCCAAGGGTCATAGGTACCGCATCTTGCAATTGGGTGCGACCCATTTTCAGCACATGCGAAAACTCATCGCCCTTCTCTGCAAACGCAGCAATCAAACGCTCTAAGCTGACCAACAAATCATTATGACCTAAGAGTAAACCCACACGAATTGCCGTTGGGTAAGCATCATTGGTCGATTGCGCCATATTCACGTCATTGTTGGGATGTAAAAAACTGTATTCACCTTTTTCTTTGCCCATCGTCTCAAGGGCTATGTTAGCTATCACTTCGTTGGCGTTCATATTGGTCGATGTACCGGCGCCGCCTTGGATCATATCGACAATAAACTGGTCGTGATGTTTGCCTTCAACCAACTGACTGCAGGCTGCAGTAATCGCAGCATGCTTAGCATCAGTCAGATAACCCAGCTCATGGTTCGCATCAGCAGCAGCCTGTTTAACCATTGCCAGCGCGCTGACAAAGTTTGGATAGTGCGATAACGGCACACCCGACAGATCGAAGTTATGCATGGCCCGAAGCGTCTGGATACCGTAATACGCATCCTTAGGGACCGGCAAAGAGCCTAATAAATCATGTTCAGAACGAAACGCTGTTGCCGTCATAGGTCATACACCCCTTTTAACAAAACCATTATAAATTATTAATATACAAACTTTAGGCTTTTCATACCCCTAAAGCGAACCTTGTCTGCATGCAAACTGCGACATAGTGACCTAGCAAAAGGTGTGGATAACTCTGTGGGCAGTCTGTGCAGTATTTTATGTGTTTATATTATTCACTGAAAAAGCACGCTAAACCACTGATTCCATACACTTTTAACCTGTTATCTCAGAAAAATCACTTTCAGTGCACAACAGCGCCCTGTGGATAACTCTGTGCACTGCTAGCAAAAAATCATATTAACTTGTTGCCTTATCATCGTCTTCAACCAAATCAAGCTCTGCAATACTGCGTAAGCGTTCAACCACTTGCGCATTAATTGATCCCGCAGGGAAGCTATTATCCGCATCGGCACAGCCAGCCTCTTCACCACTGAGCAAGTGCAAGGCTTGATCCACATGACTCACTGCATAAACATGAAACTGGCCATCGCGGACAGCGTCAACCACAGCTTCTTCTAATAATAAATTGATTATATTAGAGCGCGGAATAATGACACCCTGCTCTCCGGTCAATCCTCGTGCCTGACATAAACGGAAGAATCCTTCGATTTTCTCATTAACGCCGCCCACAGCCTGCACTTCACCAAACTGATTAATCGATCCAGTAATCGCAAACGACTGCTTCAGCGGAGTGCGTGATAAAGCCGAAATCAGCGCGCAGACCTCACCCAGCGACGCACTGTCACCATCCACATAGCCATAAGATTGCTCAAGCGCAATACTGGCAGAAATAGCCAATGGAAACTCTTGCGCATAGCGGCTGCCCAAATAGCCGGTGAGAATCATCACACCTTTAGAGTGGATCGACTGACCTAAACTCACTTCGCGCTCAATATCGACAATGCCGCTGCTACCTGGATACACCGAAGCAGAAATACGCGCAGGCACACCAAAGGTGGTATCACCCACTGCTAACACAGTCAGGCCATTACATTTACCCACTGCTGCACCCTGCGTATCAATCAAAATCACCCCGGACAGCATGTCATCCATAATGCGTGTTGACACTCGACCGGTGCGGGTCATACGTGCAGCAATCGCAGACTTTACATGCTCAGCATCGGTACACTCTGCATCGGCCGCATGACGGAAGAAATCTGCTTCACTGACCACTTGGAACAAATCGGCAAGACCAGCAGAAATACGCTCTTGATGCTCGGCCATACGTGCACTGTAGCGCGCTAAGTACCTCACTGCAGCAGAGGTCAGCGGTGCCATATTTTCTTCGTAAACACGCTTACAAAGCAGTTGAGCAAACTGGGTTAAGCTGTCATCAGTCAGGGTGATATCTTCATCAAAGTCGACCAACATACGAAACATTTCCTGAAAATCAGGATCGATGTCTTCCAGCGCGTAATACAACTGACGCGAACCAATCACTACAACTTTGACTTGCAAGGGAATCACTTGCGGAGTCAAGGTCGTTGCCGCAACACGGCCCAATTCCACCAAGGGTGATTCCATTTTCAGTTGACGCGAATGCAAAGCGCGCTTCAATGCTTCCCAAACAAAGGGTTCTGGCAGTAGTTTTTCTGCCTCTAAAATTAAATAACCGCCATTGGCATGATGTAAAGCGCCTGAACGTAACTGACGGTAGCTGGTGTATAGGGCACCTTGATCATTGCTGTATTCAATACGGCCAAATAAATTATCGTAAGTGGGGTGCGACTCAAACACCACAGGCGCACCTTCATCAGGCTCATGACCAACAACAAGATTGGGGCTGTACTGTTCTTCCAATAATTTACGGGCAATCGCATCGCTGTGCTCAGCGTCCACCAACTGCTCAACCACCGTTTTTAATAAGTTGGCTTGCACATCTTGTAAATACTCAAGCACGCACGGATGCTCGGCATATTTTTCCATCAAGGGTGCTAATAAAGGTTCCAATGCCGAAGCAATGGTTTCTTCGTTGAGCTGACGCAGTTGATTACTGGATTCACGCTTCCACAGTGGCAAGCTGGAGAGTTCTTTATTGAGGTGTTCTTCTAGTACAGCGATATCCAGATGAAACTGCTCACGTTCTTTTTCAGGACGCTGGGCAAACTCAGCTTCATCCAGCGACTTACCTTCAAACATCGGCGTAAAAGCAATATTGACGCTATCGCGGTATAGCGCAATATTCTTTTCCAAGGCTAACTTTTCAACCACATCGAGAGCTTTATCATAGCGACGGTTAAAGCTGCGATCGATGGCGCTTTTTTTCTGTTGCCATGCCGGTGTTTCAAACACGGCTGGGAAGGTTGCCAGTAAATTATCAATCAAGGCACTGATATCTGCACAAAAACGACTGCCCTCGCCCGGCGGCAACTGCAAGGCATGCGGCTCACGCACTTCATTAAAGTGATTGACGTAAAGCCAATCAGATGGTGTGGGGCGCTGCTTGGCCTGCTCTTCAAGATAACGTTTTGTATAGGAAAAACGGCCTGTGCCAGACTCACCCATCACAAAGACGTTATAGCCTGGGCGCTGCATAGAGATGCCAAACTGTAAGGCTTGTACTGCGCGCTCCTGTCCAAGCACGCCATTTAACGGCTCAAGTTCTGCAGTGGTTTTAAAATCAAAGTACCCGTTAAAAGAGCGAGTCAGTTGTTCGGGCAGTAAGCGCTGTGCATTGACAATTGTGTGAGGCATTAGAATTCCTTGCAGCTAGCGGCCACGCCGCGAAATGAACGGCGCATTCTGGCCTTGCTTGCGGGCAATGTGCAAGAAAGCAGTATAAAGAAGGCAGTTGAACGGATGATTTTACGCTTAAAGTGCCCCCTAGATAAAGGGGCACTGTGCTTATGCTTAATCAGCGCAATTAATGCACAAAGGCGCAGCAGGCAAAGCAGCAAGACGTTCAGGATTGATCATCTCACCGCATTTTACACATTCGCCATAGGTGCCATTATCAAGGCGCTCTAAAGCCTGCTCTACTTCTGTACAGCTATTGCGAGCATCAGCTAATAATCCTTGTAACACCATATCATTCTGGCGCTCAGTGGCTTGCTCAGAAAAACTTTGCGCATGCTCACGGGATAAATCACGCTCAATCGCGGCAGCACGTGTGCTGTATTCTTGAGCCAATGTATTTAGGCGTGTACGTGGGTCTGCTGTCGTCATGGCAACCTCTTATCAAATATATAAAACATCAGGAGCTGATGCGCATTCACTCGAGTATAGACGAGTTCGTGAAGATGAGTACTGCTAGGCAGCAAATGCAAGGTGACGCTATAAATCATAGCCATAAAAAATGCCCTGCGATCACTCAACAGGGCATTTTTAAAGTACCGCGATATAACGATCTAGGCGTTATACGATACCTTGCGCCAGCATGGCGTCAGCCACTTTGACAAAGCCGGCAATATTAGCGCCTTTGACATAGTTTACACGACCATTTTCCATGCCGTAATTCACACAGGCAGCGTGAATGTGCTGCATAATACTATGCAATTTGGCATCAACTTCACCATCAGTCCACAGTAAACGCATGGCATTTTGAGTCATTTCCAAGCCACTCACCGCAACACCACCGGCATTGGAAGCTTTACCCGGTGCGTACAAAGTACCGTGCTCGATAAACAAATCAACCGCATCTAAAGTCGATGGCATATTCGCGCCTTCGGCAACACAGATACAACCATTTTTAATCAGAGTACGCGCATCTTCGATATGGAGTTCATTCTGCGTTGCACAGGGCAAAGCAATATCGCACTCCAAGCTCCAGGGTCGCTGACCGACCAAGAACTGCAGACCAAAATGCTCTGCCATTTCTTCAATACGGCCACGGCGGACGTTTTTCAGATCCATCAGATAATGCCAGTGCTCGCTATCCATACCTTGGTCAAAGTAAATGGTACCGCCTGAGTCAGATAAGGAAATCACCTTACCGCCCAACTCAATCACTTTTTGCGCTGCATATTGCGCTACGTTACCTGATCCTGAGATCGCAATACGCTGGCCTTCAATACGACGCTTAACACTTTTAAGCATCTCTTCAGCAAAGTACACACAGCCATAACCTGTCGCCTCAGGACGAATTAAGCTGCCACCATAGGTCATACCTTTACCGGTAAACACCGAAGTGAACTCATTGGCCAGACGCTTATACTGACCAAACATATAGCCCACTTCACGTGCACCTACGCCAATATCACCGGCAGGCACATCTAAGTGCTGACCGACGTGGCGGAACAACTCATTCATAAAGGACTGGCAGAAGCGCATCACTTCATTATCAGTTTTACCTTTAGGATCAAAATCTGAGCCACCTTTACCACCGCCAAGCGGCAATGAAGTCAGGGAGTTTTTAAACACCTGCTCAAAGGCTAAGAATTTTAAAACACCTAAGTTCACCGATGGATGAAAGCGCAAGCCACCTTTATAGGGACCAATAGCGCTGTTCATCTGAATACGGTAACCACGGTTAACGTGCACTTTACCAGCATCGTCAACCCACGGCACACGGAATAAAATGACGCGCTCAGGTTCAACCATGCGCTCAATAATACCCGCTTGCATATAGCGCGGGTTTTCTTCAAGAAAAGGCCATAGAGTGCGCAGTACTTCTTCAACTGCCTGATGAAACTCTGGCTGATCGGGGTCACGTTGTTTGATATGCGCTAAAAACGCATCAAGGGTTTGGGACATAAAATAAGGCCTCAGCAAACCGCACATGTACGGTGGTGATTCAAAACTATTCAACTTTATCAGTGCTAGGGCACCTTGCGATAGAAAAAAATGGTGAATACCAATAATTATACCCTGCTAACCCCCTCGAATCTGCGCTGTCGTACTAATTCTCTTAGCTTGCTTATCCATACCACATGAATGTAAAGTTATACTATAACCAACTTACCTCATATAAATGGAGTTATCCAATGCGCTTTAGTTATTTATTGGCCCCCTTATTCTTTGCCTTAACGCCGCTGAGCATCTCTGCACAAGAACATAATCATGATGATCACGAGCATCAGCACGAACATAGCCATAGCTTAGGTGCGCATGTGCATGGTGTAGCCACTCTAAATATAGCGCTGGAAAATCAACAACTGGAAATGCAACTCGATAGCCCAGCTATGAATATCGTTGGTTTTGAATATAAACCCAGTTCTGATGCAGATAAACAAGCTGTGGTTGATGCTGAGCGGACACTCAAAAATGAGCAAGCATTATTCGCACTGACAACCGCAGGACAATGCGCTTTAAGCTCAATGAGCATTGATAACGATCTAACAGAGCAACATGATGAGCATGAACATGGACACGACAATGATCACGATCACGATCACGCAGCACACTCTGACGAAAAAGATACACACCAACACAGTGATATCAGCGCTCACTATGTATTTAACTGTACAGCACCGTCCAAGCTGAACAGTATTGACCTCGCAGGTTTCTTTAAAGCTTTCCCTAAAACCGAGAAAATCAATGTGCAACTGGTCACCCCAGAAGCACAGAACGGTGCTGAACTATCGCCAAGCAATACAGTTCTAAGCTGGTAAGCTAAAAATGCGCCTGCGCTAGCTTTGCTGCGCAGGCTCTCAGTTCATCTGCTTTTGAGACTCTACATGACCACCCCCACCCCTATAATCGAACTCAAAAACTTAATTTTTGCTTGGCCCAAACAAGCCACGCTGTTGGATATTGATGAATTTCACCTTGAGCCCGGACACAGTTTATTTTTAAAAGGCCCCTCAGGTAGCGGCAAAACTACATTATTAGGCTTGCTGGGCGGCGTCCAATTAGCACAAAGCGGCAGTATTCATTTGCTGGGCCAAGACTTAAGTACATTGAGCGCCAGTGCCCGTGACCGTTTTCGCGTTGATCACAGTGGTTTTATTTTTCAGCAGTTTAATTTACTGCCGTTTTTATCCGTGATCGACAACGTGTTACTGCCCTGCCAGTTTTCTCAACATCGCAAACAGCGTGCCATTGAACGCCATGGCTCAATGCACACTGCAGCACAGACATTGCTGACAGATTTAGGGCTGCAGCCCGAACTGCATCAACAATTGGCCGGTGAACTTTCGATTGGTCAGCAACAACGGGTTGCAGCAGCGCGCGCATTGATTGGCCAGCCCAAGTTAGTCATTGCCGATGAACCCACCTCAGCGTTAGACGCAGACAGTCGTGAAGCATTTTTACACCTGCTCTTTGCTGAATGCCAAGCCGCTGGGGCGAGCTTATTATTTGTCAGCCATGATCAATCCTTAGCCAAACTCTTTGACCATAGCATCGACCTCAGTCAACTCAATCGTGCCACCCGCAAGCAGGAGATTTAAAGGTGCATTTACTTCGAATTGCCTTGCGCAGTCTCAATAACCGTCGCTTTACTGCATTACTGACCATCTTCGCTATTGCCCTATCCATCACTCTATTATTAGCCGTTGAACGCGTACGCACCGAAACCCGTGCCAGTTTTGCTAGCACCATCAGTTCCACCGACTTAATTGTGGGCGCACGCTCCGGCTCAGTAAACTTATTGCTCTATTCAGTGTTTCGCATTGGTAACGCCACCAACAATATCCGCTGGGGTAGCTTTGAGCACTTTGCTGAGCATCCACAGGTGAAATGGGCAGTGCCTATGTCATTGGGTGACTCACACCACGGCTATCGTGTGCTGGGGACCTCTGAAGACTATTTCACCCATTATCAATATGGCCGCAAACAACATTTAAAAATGCGTGACGGACGTTTCTTCAGTAATGAAGCGCCCTTTGAAGTGGTGCTGGGTGCTGAAGTCGCCGACGCGCTGGATTATCAACTGGGCCAAGAAATTGTCCTCGCGCACGGTGTTGCCACAATAAGCCTGGTGAATCACGATGATAAGCCCTTTACCACCGTTGGCATCCTCGAGCGCACCGGTACGCCTGTAGACCGTACACTGCATATTGCTTTAGCCGGTATGGAAGCCATTCATATCGACTGGCACAACGGTGCTCCCGCCTATGGCAATCAGAAAATCAGTGCTGAACAAGCCTTGCAAATGGATCTGCAGCCCAAAGAAATCACCGCCATGCTATTGGGCCTTAAAAGTAAAATAGCCACCTTTGCTCTACAAAGAGAAATCAACCAATGGCGCGGTGAGCCTTTATTAGCCATCTTGCCCGGTGTTGCACTGCAAGAACTCTGGAGCTTGATGGGTACCGCTGAAAAAGCCTTATTTGTGGTCTCGTTATTTGTGGTGCTAACCGGCCTGATCGGTATGCTCACAGCGATTCTAACCAGCCTCAATGAACGTCGTCGCGAGATGGCCATCTTACGTTCAGTCGGTGCACGCCCTTGGCATATTGCCGGCTTGTTGATTCTTGAAGCCTTTGCGCTAGCGCTCGCAGGGATTACCCTCGGTGTCGTCCTGCTCTATGTCGGGATTGCTGTGGCACAAGCTCCACTGCAAAGCTACTACGGTTTATATCTGCCCTTCTCTGCTCCGACTCTTTACGAGTGGACGCTGCTGGGTGCAGTATTGCTAGCGGGCATTTTAATGGGCGCAGTTCCGGCATGGCGCGCCTATCGCCAGTCTTTATCTGACGGCTTAAATATCCGCTTATAAAGCTCATCACTCACAACTACTATTCACTTGAGGCCTCTGCGTTATGCGAAAACTGTTCTGGATCACTCTGCTGATATGCAGCTTTAATACGGCTTTTGCCGCTGAACTGCGTACGCTTAAGTGGGAAGAGATGGTTCCAGCTGACGCACCACCTCTACCACCCCCAGCAGCGCTACACGGTTTTGATCAGCTGGCCGATATGCTCGCGGCTGAAAGTGAACCCGCCGCTGAACAGCAATATCCTAACGCACCGATCGTGCCGGAGCTCGATGGTTTAAAGGTTAAGTTACCCGGCTATATCGTGCCGCTGACCATTGATGAAAGCAGCCGTGTGACTGAGTTTTTGCTGGTGCCGTACTTTGGTGCCTGCATCCACGTACCGCCGCCACCGTCCAATCAAATTGTCTATGTCACCAGTGAAGGCGGCGTGGCCTTGGGGGATATGTGGCAGCCCTACTGGATTGAAGGCACGCTGAGTGTGGAGTCATTTAGCAGTGAGATGGGCGATACCGGCTACCGTGCTGAAGCTGAGCAAATTTACCCTTATGTGTTTGATAGCCCTGCGATCAAGAACAATCGCTAATGCGCGCCTGTATGCAGCGTTAAGTGAGCAAAATCATCTGTCAAAACAGCAACTTGTGTAGTAGTCGACTAAAAGTCACTACAAATTAATCGTCTTTATATTAAAACTGACCGTATAATACAGCCTCGCAGGAGAGAGGGCAGATTTAAAAGCTGCTCCGCCGAAGGCGCAAACTCCCATAAACGCTCAGGCTCATGTACTGCGACACAACTTAGATTCGCCAACTGGAGAGCGATTGCTTTAGGCAATCCACCGAAGGGGCAAGCGGCAAACTGCTGCGTAAACTCTCAGGTATACAGGACAGAGGGAGAGGCGTTTTTGTCTGCAGGAGTCCTGTATGCTGACCTATATCTATGTTGTAGCTATTACCGCGGAAGCCATGTCGGGCGCACTTGCTGCCGGACGCCGTAATATGGACCTTTTCGGCGTCTCCCTGATCGCTTTTATCACCGCTCTCGGTGGTGGTACTGTGCGTGATATGTTGCTGGGCAATTACCCCGTGACTTGGACGCAACACCCACCCTATATCTATCTGACCATTGGCTCAGGCCTGGCTACCATGCTGGTTGCGCGCTTTATGCATAAGCTCAATCAGATCTTCCTGATCCTCGACTCC
The DNA here is from genome assembly GCA_035647155.1 of Thiopseudomonas sp. GTDB lineage: Bacteria > Pseudomonadota > Gammaproteobacteria > Pseudomonadales > Pseudomonadaceae > Denitrificimonas. Next base: position 3,261 of record DASRNZ010000198.1, on the reverse strand, counting down.
ATGGGCTTAGTGGCCTTTACCATTATTGGTTGTAACGTCGCGATTAAATTGGGCTATGAGACGCCCGTGATTATTATGGCGGGGATTACCACGGGGATTTTTGGCGGTATTTTGCGCGATATTATGTGCAATCGTACGCCCCAAGTGTTGCGTCATGAGCTCTATGCTAGCGTCTCTATGGTAGTTGCCATTGTGTATTTGTTCTTAATGTCGCAAGGCGTCTCCGACGATATCAATACCCTCGCCTCCTTTAGCTTTGGACTGGCACTGCGCTTATCGGCGATTCGCTGGCAGTTGTCCTTGCCGGTATTTTCCTACTCACCTGGGCGCTGGGGTGACTGATACAGCGGCAATAGATCAAGCGGGAGCCTTTTATAAGCGCTCCCGCTTGATCTAACACGCTAAAGTCAGCTACCAATCACTCCGCCATCGACACGAGTAATCACCATGACGCTAGAGCGCGGCACAGAATCTCCGCCTAAGGGAAAGTGTGATGGATTAAGTTTCTCGCCCGGATGTTGTACACCAACAAATAAGGTTTTTTGATCGGGCGTAAATGATAAACCCGTAATCTCACTCGCCACTGGGCCGGTTAAAAAACGTCGTATTTCGCCTGTTTTAGGGTCTGCGCATAACATCTGATTGTTACCCTGCCCAGCAAAATCACCTTGATTTGAATAGTTACCATCGGACTGAATCCACAGTCTCCCCGCCTGATCAAAACCAATACCATCAGGGCTATTAAACATATTCTCAGTGGTGATATTACTCGAGCCGGCATACGGCGTTCCCGCATGTACCGCTGGGTTACCCGCCAAGACAAATAAATCCCATTTAAAATCACCCGCTGTATGCTGCCCACCCGTTGGCACCCAACGTACAATTTGTCCGTAATGATTTTCCGCTCGAGGATTAGCGCCGTTAACAGACTGCCCCTCTTTCACGCCACGATTTTTATTATTGGTCAAGGTACAAAACACCATCGGCTCATGGGGATGCACAGCCACCCACTCTGGGCGATCCATGGTGGTAGCACCCACTTGCGTTGCCGCTAGGCGAGCGTGAATTGCAATCTCGGCTTGGCTGTGAAATCCGTTCTCTGCCGTTAAACCATTTTGACCATGGGCTAAGCTCAGCCACTCACCACTGCCATCATCATTAAATCGAGCGACAAATAAATCACCTTCATCGAGTAAATCTCGATTTGCTGCCTGATTATTAGGATTGTACTTATCCCGACTGACAAAACGATAGATATGCTCACCGCGCTCATCATCACCTAAATACACCACCACATGACCATCTTCGGCAATCACTAACTCAGCATTTTCATGCTTAAAACGACCTAAAGCAGTGCGCTTGACGGGCATAGCGTTTGGATTGTGCGGATCAATCTCAACCACCCAACCAAAGCGATTCGCTTCGTTCGGTTCGTGCGCCAGATCAAAACGTTGATCAAACTTATACCAGCTATAACCCGCATCTTGAGCGGCAATACCATAACGTGCAAAAGCTGGACTGAGATCGACCTGAGCATCGCTGCCAAAATAGCCATTGAAGTTTTCTTCGCAGGTTAGATAAGTGCCCCAAGGCGTCATGCCATTCGCGCAGTTATTAAACGTACCCAGCGCGACCTCACCCTTGGGATCAGCTTGGGTCTGTAATAAAGCGTGGCCTTGCGCCGGGCCGCTGATGCGCATCGGTGTATTGGCATCAATACGTCGATTAAACTGACCATCTTTTTGGAAACGCCAGCCTTGTGCTTGCTTAGCTAGAGTAATCACCGATATACCATGTGCCGCTTGCGCATACTGAACATCAGCAGCGGTCATTTTTTTACCTTGGTGCGCAAACATCAACTCATAGTTGGTGTACTCGTTATTGATCGCCAAAATAGCCGTTCGATCATCTATAGGGAAAAAACTCATGCCATCATTGTTATCACCAAACTGGCGCTTTTGACTGGCTGCAGTGTTCTGAGTGATGGTATTGGAGAACTCAGCAACGTCAGCAAATAAAGGATCGCCCCATGAAATCAGACGTTCGACTTGATAGCCTTCAGGAACAATCACCCTGTCAGCCGTACTGACAGGCACCGATTTAAAGCCTAATAAAGGGCTACCCGAGGGTGCTAATACACTCGCAATCGACTTGCTCATAGGACTGAGAGTAAAAAAAGCAACCGCACTTAAAGCGGCACCCGCACCTAAGAACCGACGTCGAGATAAGCCCTGCTCAACTATTTGAGTCAACTCTGGGGTTTGGGTGCGCGGATGGTTTAATTCGTCTTGGTGTTCAAACTGACTCATGACTCGTCCTCATCAACTGGCTTGGTTATTACCCACAAGCTTAGTTAGACAAGATGTCAGCAGCGTAACAAAGCTGTGACAAAACGATGACTGGGAGCGATCAAGAATTTTAAGATCCACTCAAAAACACAGATTGAGTAGCCATAAAAAAAGCCCCGCAGCGTTACCGGTGCGGGGCTTTTGTGTGCCTAACTAAAATTAAGCTTTAGTGCGGCTATGACGCTTACGGTCATTTTCAGTCAGATACTTCTTACGCAGACGAATCGACTTAGGTGTGACTTCAACCAGCTCATCGTCTTCGATGAACTCAAGCGCTTGCTCAAGAGAGAAACGGATTGGTGGAACCAATGCTGTGGTTTCTTCTTTACCCGATACACGCATGTTATCGAGTTTTTTCGCTTTAGTTGGGTTAATCGCCAAGTCATTATCGCGACTGTGAATACCCGCTAACTGGCCTTCGTAGATTTCTTCACCTGGCGTCAAGAACAGCTTACCGCGCTCTTGCAGAGTTTCCAGTGAGTAGGTCAGTGCTTTACCGGTTGCCATAGAGATCAGTACGCCCTGTTGACGACTGGTCACCTCACCGCCTTTAATTGGACCGTAGTGGCTGAACATACCGGTTAAAATACCAGTACCTGAAGTCATAGTCATAAACTGGTTACGGAAACCAATCAAGCCACGTGCAGGTACAGTGTACTCAAGACGAATACGACCCTTACCGTCTGGAACCATATCGGTCAGCTCACCTTTACGTAAACCGAACTGCTCCATGATCGAGCCTTGGTGCTGCTCTTCAATATCCAGAATCACGTTTTCGTACGGCTCTTGCTTCACGCCGTCAACTTCTTTGATCACAACTTCTGGACGCGAAATACCCATTTCATAGCCTTCGCGACGCATGGTTTCGATCAGTACTGACAGGTGTAATTCACCACGACCCGATACTTTAAAC
>DASRNZ010000197.1:0-8171 GCA_035647155.1 Thiopseudomonas sp. | reverse complement strand
TTCCAACACTATGCGCTGTTTCGCCATATGACGGTGTTTGATAACGTCGCTTTTGGTCTGCGTATGAAGCCGCGCCGTGAACGCCCAAGCGAAGCGGTGATTGCCGAAAAAGTGCAAGAACTGCTGCGTATGGTGCAGCTGGATTGGTTGTCCGATCGCTATCCTGAGCAACTCTCTGGCGGTCAGCGCCAGCGTATTGCTCTGGCCCGCGCCTTAGCCGTTGAGCCGCAGATCTTACTGTTGGATGAGCCTTTTGGTGCGCTGGATGCCAAGGTGCGTAAAGAACTGCGCCGCTGGTTGGCTGATCTACATGAAGATATCAATCTAACCTCAGTGTTCGTCACCCACGACCAAGAAGAAGCCATGGAAGTGGCGGATCGCATCGTAGTGATGAATAAAGGCGTGATTGAGCAGATTGGTACACCGGCGCAAGTGTATGAAAACCCAGCCAGCGAGTTTGTTTATCACTTCTTAGGCGACTCGAATCGCTTGCAGGTGGCTGATCAAGATATACAGTTCCGCCCACATGAAGTGCTGCTGTCACAGATTGCTCAAGCGGATCATCAGGCGGGCGTCGTACGTGATATTCGCCCATTGGGTGCGATCACCCGTGTCACTTTAAAAGTGGTCGGGCAAGATGAACCCATCGAAGCCGAAGTGCCACGTGATGATATTAATCTGCTAGGTTTACAGCGCGGCGCGACCTTGTTCTTTAAACCTAAAGCGTCTTAATTGGCTTTGTTAATACAAAGCATTTACCAGCGAATATCCGTAAGGCCCCAACCATAAAAAAGCCCCCAGTGTTGACTGTGCAGCAACTGGGGGCTTTTATTAAAGCGCATTGAATACGGGGGGGGATTAACGCATCACGTGTAAGAAATGCATATGCTTTTCATACTGATCAAGAATATCCTCAATCACTTCCTCACGTGACCAGCCCATAATATCGTAATCTTGCCCACCTTCGAGTAAGTGCACTTCCGCACGGAAGTATTTACGTTTTTCACGCTCCTCGACTTCTTCACCCTCATCACCGGTTTCATCTGGTGTCATAAAATCAGGGCGAATATAAGCACTGGGCTCGACTTTATAGACAAAGTTGACCTCAGCATTATGCTGAACTTCAAGTTGACAGCGCTTGTCATTGAGGATTTCAACTTCAGCGGTGTAACCCTGCTTGCGTATTTCTTCAGCCACCTGCTCAAATGCTGGCAGCACCGTTTCATCAATAAAACGATTCACGTGCGAACGGCGTGGGAACATCATCATACCGCGCAAGCGACGCTGCCAACCGCCAGGTTTAAGCTGTTGACGCGAATAGTGAATCACGCTTTGCTGCTTGAGCATCCGTTTAGTGGAGTCAAAATGCAGCGCTTTAAATAAGCCCCAAATCGCCGTCAACAAAATCACTGAAAAGGGCAATGCACTGGCAATAGATGCCGTTTGTAGTGCCGATAAACCACCACTGACCAGTAATGTAACCGCCACGATACCTACGGATGAAGCCCAGAAAATCCGCTGCCACAGTGGTGTATCCGTTTTACCGCCGGAGGCGAGCATATCAATCACTAAGGAGCCTGAGTCAGCAGAGGTTACGAAGAACAGGATCACCATACACACGGCAACGACCGACAGCAGTGTCGAGAAGGGGAAGTGTTCTAAGAAAGCAAACAGCGCTAAGGAGCTATCGGCACTGACAGTCTCCGCCAAACTGGTCACGCCCTCCTTCATAATCATATGGATCGAGGTGTTACCAAACACCGTCATCCACAGAAAGGTAAAACCAGTCGGCACCAGCAGAATACCGGTGATAAATTCACGAATGGTACGACCACGAGAAATGCGCGCAATAAATATACCCACAGCAGGTGACCAAGCAATCCACCAGCCCCAATAGAGGATGGTCCAACCGCCAAGCCATTCGGTGGGCTTATATGCATAGAGGTTAAAGGTTTTGCTGATGATCTCGGAGAAATAACCACCGGTATTTTGCACAAGGCTTTGTAACAGCAACACTGTTGGGCCCAGGGCTAATACCAGTCCTAATAAAACCACCGCTAATATTAAGTTTGCTTCTGATAAAACCTTAATACCTTTATCCAAACCCGTGGCTACTGATAAGGTCGCCAAAGCGGTAATACTGACAATCAGGATCACTTGGATAGTGGTGCCGATGGGCAGATCAAACAGATAATTAAAGCCTCCGTTGATCTGTAAAACGCCATAGCCCAACGAGGTCGCAATACCGAGAATAGTACTGATCACCGCGAAAACATCGACAGCATGGCCAATGGGCCCGTAGATACGCTCACCAATCAGTGGATAGAGAGCTGAACGCAAGGTCAGTGGCAAGCCGTGACGGTAGGAGAAAAACCCTAGAATCAAGGCCACCATCGCGTAAATGGCCCACGCGTGTAAGCCCCAGTGGAAAAAGGTCAGCTTCATTGCTTCTCTAGCGGCTTCTACGCTACCGGGGTCGCCGATCGGTGGCGCAACAAAGTGCATCACCGGCTCTGCTACACCAAAGAACATCAAGCCAATACCCATACCCGCAGAGAACAGCATGGCAAACCATGAGCCGTTTTTATAGTCAGGTTTACTGTGATCAGGACCGAGCTTAATATCACCGTAGCGAGAGAATGCTAGGTATACAGTTGATAAGAGAATAATGGCAACGGTCAATACATAGAACCAGCTTAGATTATCTACGATCCAGCTTTGTATTTGGCCAAAATGTGTTTGCGCAGTATCTGGAAAAATACTAGCGAATAAAACTAAAACGATAATGAGAAGAGCAGACGTATAAAAAACCGGCGGATTTATAGTACTGCTCCGGCGCGTCGGGATATTCAAATAAGATCCTTAATGGCATGAGCACAAAGTTAAATAGCGCGCCATTCTATCTGAGTCACTGTAAAAAGCATCAACTGAGCTCAGCTCAATTGCCCTCTACACCCAGTTAGAGAATCACATAACCAATCGCTGAGCGCATGCAGAAAAGATCAGTTCCGTAGGATCAACTCGGCAATAGCACCTGATACGATCCGAGTAGGGTAAGTCTGCGTTCAAGCAATAAAACTTAAGAGCTGACAGGCACAATCATCCGCTTGTGCCTTTATCACCTAGTAAGTCAAATGATAGCGATGCACCAGATATTTCTTAAAATCCTTGACCACTGACAAGGAGTCACGCAGAAGTTGACGTTCAAGTGCTGTCAGCAGCTTAATGTTCACCTCATTGGGTATCTCATCCAGCTCAGTTGGATCACCTGTGTAGCGACCTATTTGTTGCTGCAAACGTACTTGCACAAAATAGCTCAAGGCCTCGGCCAAGTTATCGCCCAAACCTTTATGTATTAAACCACGCTCAACCAAAATCTCCAGGCGCCTAAAAGTATTGGTATCGCTAATTTTATTTTCCAAGGCAATGGTGCGTACGCCATGCACAATCGGAAAGATACCGGCTTTTTTAATATCCAAACCCACGCTGTTCTTTAAACGCCCAAAAAACGTCAGCGGTGTATCAAAACGTAGCGCAGCCTTGGCGAAGTGCGAAAAGAAAATCTCATTGTCTTGAATGCGACGGAAGAAAATATTGCGCGCCACCTTAAACAGCGCCACATTCCCCGCCACTGGCTTACCATCACTGGCAATTGCCAAATTCATCGAAGCCTCGCCCTCGTAGCTTTGACTCCAGCGTGTCAGCTTCTGCGCCCATTGCTTGGTCGAGTTCACCCATTCAGGATTGGACACCATAATATTGCCGGGGCACGGCGGGAAACCAAAAGAGATCAGGGTCTCACTGTATGTGCGCATCACCTCGTGCATCTGCGGCCACTCTAAACCGTCACGATAGATCAAGCCGTTATCCTGATCGGTTTTCATAATCTGCTCGCCGCGACCTTCTGAGCCCATCACAATCAAGCACACATGCGGATGCACTTCTTTGGGCACAATCAAGTCAAATAACTTGCTTAAGATTCGACTATTAAGTGCTGCTAACAACTCCATCACAAAACGAGTTTTGACCCCAGTAGAGATCAGTCCTTTAATCAGATCCGTTAAACCAAAAGATGCCTCGCGCAGCTCATCAACGGTCTGCGCACGCTCAACGCGTAAACCAATCACATGGGAGTGGGTGGAAAATTGACTGAGTACATCGGTCAGTTCAATCACTCCAAACAACTGACGGTTATCCCCCATCACCACCACGCGCTCAATTTGCTGTTGAGTCATAATAATCAGCGCATTAAACAAGTAATCATCGGGTTTAATGCGGACCAAACGGTAGCTAGCAATTTGCGATACATCGGTGTCTAAAGGCAGATGTTGGATAATCACCGCATCCAACAAGTCGGTGCCGGTGACCATGCCATAACGGTTGCCGCGTTTGGCCAACAAGCAGTCAGCCTTACTTTCACGCATCAAACGCGTGGCGTCTTCAATGGAGGTACCTTCCTCAACAATCAGCGGCTCACGCACCGTGCTATCAGCAATGCGCGCCAGCATAAACTCAGCCATATCCTGATTAGGTCCGTGCTGGGCAATGATTTGGCGCTTAGCGGTTAGGCTTTGCTGGAAGTAGTCGGCAAAGGAAGAGTTACTATCGATTAATTCTAATAACGTCTGCGTCGGAATCAGATGGCACACAGTGGCCTCAACAGCCACAAAGTTATGGATTGCTTGGCCATTAAAGACTGACCAACTGCCAAAATATTCACCCTCTTCATAATGCATAAAGGCGGCCGGTTGTTGCAGCAATTGCTCAGAGCTTTGCTTATATGCTTCACTTTCGGCAACACGCCCCTGAAATACTACAAATAAACCTTGCGCTGCCTGCCCAGCAGTAATCAAAACATCAGCAATCGAGTAGGCCTTGCGCTGCACATGCTCCAGCAGCAATGTCTTTTCGTCATCGGTTAAAACACTAAAGGGTAAATGATCAATGTTGAAAGTGTCCGGCATGAATGCAACTCCTGCTGCCTGATTCAACCAATATCCTGAGCCTGCCGCTGTTATTATTAAATCGCTATGCTCATTTAGCTATAGGGCAAACAGCCATAAATAACCGGCTGCTACGCTCTACATGTCTTGGTTTTTTAGAAAGCGGCTTATGCTCATTAGATATAGCAATAATTTGCGCACTCGTACACTTTAAAACATAACTTTGATAAGTGACCACACCGATATGCTTCTTCTCGAAACAGCCCTGAAAACTTTACTTTTAAGTGTTTTCAGGGCTTAAGCAGGTGACTACTGAGCCTGCAGCATGGATCGGTCTTTTTCGGTAAAATCTAGGATTTGATCTTTAGACGGGTTGATTGAAAAACTGGCGTTGCCGTAATTAGAGTAATTAACAGCAGTAACGATATTGATTTGATCGCCCTCTACTTCAAAGGTTAATACATCACTTTGGTGAATGATTTGTCCTTTCTCATTCAAATAGATCACTGACTCTGAGCTTTCATAGCCCGTATCGCCATCAGTGTTTAACAAAGCCTCCATAGCGCCTTCTTTGAAGTCTTCAGGCAATTTAGAGCTTACTTTTATCTTGTCATACATATACGTATGCATATGCTGCTGCAACTCCTTGCTTTGCTGCTGATCAAGCTTAACGTGCAGCACCACTTTGGCACCCAAGTCTTTGGCTTTATCGTCTAAATCAGCTTTTTGAATACTGGACTCAGGAACAGACTGAGTCAATTCGCTTAAGGCTCCGTAGCCGATGTCGACGACTTCAGAAAAAACAGTCAGCGCTTCAGTCATATCACTTTCATCAACCTCGAAATTATCAATACTGAAACGTACAAATTTATTTTTATACTGTTGCAGTTCTGTATTTTTTTCTAGAGCAAATAGACTGAGCACCTCTAAAACATTGGATGGATCCAGTAAAAGCTCTTGTTTTTCCACATCAATTAAAGCAGGCAATTTAAAGTTAAAAATCTCAGTTTCAAGCTCTGGCACAAGCTCATAGCGCTGTACGCTATTGTTAACTGCTCCAGATAGTTTAATTTTAGCATCTGAAAAAAACGGATTTTCAATATTAATTTTAACTTTCATATCAGCTTTGAAATTGTATTGCGCATCCTTAGCATAGAGATGCTGAACGGCTTGCTGATATAGATCTTGTGCTGATTTCTTATCCAACTCTGATCCACCACAGGCCGCTAACAACACAGCCAACCCACCCACCAACAGGTACTTCGTTTTAGACAGCAACATAAGCGACTCCATTCTAATAATCATCCAGCACCCTAGGTGCTGATTTAAACTCTGGTTTGACTCAGCAGCTCAGCTTTACAGGCATTGCATATACATCATAAAATGCACAGCTGTTGTCGTGCCTGCACCATTCAAAGTATCTGCGTCTACTGTCTCTGATTAAAGCACTTATGTGCATTAGACCAAAATAGACTCATCCACTCGATAGCAATCATCCAGCGTGCTATAACCCATACCGGCACTTTTACGCACTTTAATTTGCACTGGAATGCGCTCTTTTAACGCCTCAACGTGGCTGATAATACCAATGGTTTTACCTTCAGCATTGAGGTTATCCAGTGCAGTCAGCGCCATTTCAAGTGTTTCACTATCCAGAGTGCCAAAGCCTTCATCAAGAAACAGCGAATCAATCCGTGTTTTATGACTGACCAACTCGGACAAGGCTAAAGCCAGCGCTAAGCTGACAAGAAAACTTTCACCACCGGATAAGGTGCGTGTATCGCGCTGGATATCGGCTTGCCAAGTATCCACCACTCGGATTTCAAGCTCACCCTGCGCGCAGCGACTCAGTTGATAACGGTTATGCAAAGTGGCCAACTGCTTATTCGCTAGAATCACCAAGTGATCCAAAGTTAGGCCCTGCACAAATCTGCGATATTTACTGCCATCAGCAGAACCAATCAAACTGTTCAACTGCTGCCATTGGTCATACAGCACACGCTGCTCGGCAATGCTTAGCAGTAATGCTTGTTGCGTGCTGCGGTTGTGCGTATCGGTCTCTAAGGTTTTCTGCAAGCTACCCAGCTGGCGGTAAAGCTCGTCATGCTGTGCATCAAGTTCTGTGCGCTGCTCGGCTAACTCGCTACTGCTCAGTGGGGTCTGTGGCTCGGCACTTAAATCGGCTATGCGCTGGGTGATCGCGCTGAGCAAAGTATTGGCATCTTGCAATTGGCTATCAAGTTTAGTTTTCAGAGATTGCAGTTGCTGGGCCTGTTGTTCAGGGAGTAACGCTCGCAAGAATGCGGCCTGATCGCTAAATACACTCTGCGCCAGACACTCAAGCCAAGCTGTCTCTTGCACGCGATAGGCATCCTGCGCTTGGCTTAAGCGCTCGGTTAAGCTGTGTAATTGCCCTTGCAGTTGCGCATAGTGACTTTCAGCGCTGTGTAACTGACGTTGTGTTTCTATCAGTGCTTGGCTGAGATCGGCTACCGGGGCACAGATACGACCCGCACTGACAGCCAAAGCTTGCCAATGTTGTTGTGCTGCCTGCAGCACTTGCTCGGCGTTCTGATACTGACTGCGCAAGGTGCTGATGCGCAGCGCCAGCTCATCAAGTTGCTGGCGGCCCTGTTGCCATTGTTCTGACTCCAGCTTGCGCTCGACTAACCATTGCTGCGTTTCATTAGGCAAGGTGTAACCCAGCTCAACCAACTGCTCACTGAGTTGCTGCTGACGCTGTTGCATATCACTGTGCTGAGCACTGATACGCTCAGCGAGTTCGGTATGCTGCTGTTGTTGATGTGCCAAGGTGTTTTCTTGAGTGGCGATATGCTGCTGGCTGTCTGCTAAGGCCTTCTCTGCAACCCGGTACTCTTGCTCACTCTGCTTGACAGCCTCTTGTGCTTGGCTGATCGCGGTTAAACGCTGCTGGCACTCAGCCAAGGCTTGCTGATGCGCGGTTTTTGCGGCGCTAAACTCAAGTTCATTTAGGCTATCGGCTAACTGTAAAGCACTTAGACAGTGTGCTTTTTCAGTCTGCAGTTTTAGCGTCTCGTGCTCAGTCTCTGCTTGGCGTTGCAGCAACTGCTCCTGCTCACTGAGCAGTTTAGCCAATACAGTCGCGCAGGTTTGACCTTGCTCAGTCAACACCTGCAGTTCTAACGTCTTGCTCTGCAGCTCTTGCTCAGTGCGTGATATATCCAATGCTTGGTAAGCGCTAATGGC
>DASRNZ010000196.1:0-2731 GCA_035647155.1 Thiopseudomonas sp. | reverse complement strand
AAAAATCAATGCGATGAACGCTGATTTTTGGTCAGAGATGCGGGATATTTTTGCTTGGATTGAAGATACTCCGGAAGTACGAGTGGTGGTGTTATCGGGCGCAGGCAAGCATTTTTCCTCTGGGATCGATTTAATGCTGCTAGCGCAAATCGGTGGTGAGCTTGGTAAAGACGTAGGGCGCAATGCGCGAATTCTGAAACGTAAAATTGAAGAGTTGCAATCCACCTTTACCGTGGTAGATCAATGTTCCAAGCCTATTTTAGCTGCCATTCAAGGCTATTGCTTAGGTGGGGCGATTGATTTGATCAGTGCGTGCGATATGCGTTATTGCAGCAATGATGCTAAGTTTTCTATTAAAGAGATTGATATTGGTATGGCGGCTGATGTCGGCACCTTGCAGCGTCTGCCACATATTATTGGTGATGGCATTATGCGTGAGCTGGCCTATACCGGTCGTACTGTGGATGGCGATGAAGCGCAACGTATTGGTTTAGTGAATCACACCTACCCAGATCAAGAGGCTTTGATGGCAGGCGTATTTGAGATTGCCCAAACCATCGCGCAGAAGTCACCGATTGCCGTACAAGGCAGCAAAGAAATGATTCGTTATATGCGCGACCATACAGTGGCCGACGGCTTGAATTATATCGCCACATGGAATGCGGCCATGCTGCAGTCAGAAGATTTACGTGTTGCGATGGCGGCGCAGATGACTCAACAAACGCCTGAGTTTAAAGATTAAGCGATTGGCTGATACAGCTATTGCGTCAAATACGACATACTGAGTACAGATTCAGCTTAGAGAGTTTTGGCGATGCAGGTAACAGTTATGAATGAACAGCATACAGCGATGGACTGGCAGCAAGGTATGCCAGAGTTAAGCGTAGTCGGCGGCTTGGCTGTGGCTCACTGTCGGATGCGGTTTTTAGGTGGTACGCAAGGCTTGTTATTTCCTCGAGAATGGCTGCGCGCGCTCTGCACTGAGCAGATTATTGCCGAGCAAGGTGTGGGGCATCTGAATGGCGAAGCCGTGTTTGTCTTTGAGCTGGCTGAGCCGCTGGAAGTCGATGATCTGCTCTGGCACAGCATGCGTAATTTTATGCTGGAAGGGCAGTTAACTCTGTTTCGCCTATTGGCTTTTGCCAGTCAGATTGGCACTTGGGTACGCCAGCATCGTTTTTGTGGCAGCTGCGGCAAGCCCATGCAACAAGCACAAGGTCACCGTGTGATGCGCTGTGACCCTTGCCGCGTGCAGGAGTATCCGCGCTTATCACCGAGTATGATTGTTGTGGTCAGTCGTGGTGATGAGATCTTGCTGGCGCGTTCGCCGCGTTTTGTTGATGGGATGTACAGTGCTTTAGCCGGCTATGTTGAACCCAATGAAACCGTTGAGCATTGTGTGCGCCGTGAAGTGCGCGAAGAAGTTAGTGTTGAAATTGAAAATATTCGCTATATCGCCAGTCAAAACTGGCCGTTTCCGCACTCATTGATGCTCGGTTATCACGCTGAATACACCAGTGGTGAGATTATCCCGCAGCCAGAAGAAATCGAAGATGCGCAGTGGTTTAGCATCTATGATTTGCCGCGTTTACCGGCACACAACTCCATTGCCCGCTATTTGATTGATTTATATGTGGCGCAACGCTTAGGCCAGCCCGAACCAGTGCTGCCAAGCTAAGCGCGCTGCCAGTGTCATCACCACTAGAATAAAGATCGGGCGGATTAAGCGATTACCGCCACCAATCGCCACGCGCGCGCCGACTGTTGCACCCAGCATCAGTGCGGCGCCCATCCCCAAACCAATCGCCCAAGCGACATTGCCACTGATAATAAACATACTCAACGCTGCGCCATTACTGACAAAGTTCATTGAGCGCGCCACACCGCTGGCGCGTAATAAATCCAAGGGGTAGAGCATTAAAGTGCTCACCGTCCAAAACGCACCGGTGCCGGGGCCTGCGACACCATCATAAAAACCCAAAGCTAAACCTTGCGGGATTTGCCGTGTGGTTTTGATCACTGTGTCATTGCTTTGATTATCTTGTGGTGTCGGACCGAATAGTAAATACGCTGCACAAGCAAACACCACCACCGGCAGCATTTGATTCAGCCATTCTGAAGGCAACTGCTGCGCTAATATAGCGCCCAATACCGCACCGATACCGGTAGCCAGTAACCCTTTGCGCCATTGTTGCGGTTTAAATAAGCCATTGCGATAGAAAGCCAAGCTGGCTGTAGCCGAACCAAAAGTAGCACAGAGTTTATTAGTGCCTAGTACTAGGTGCGGTGGTAAACCTGCCATCAATAGGGCGGGAATGGTCAGCAAACCACCACCACCAGCGATCGCATCAATAAAACCAGCAATAAAAGCCGCAGCGACCAACAGCAGTAAAGTCTGCGGATCAGCGACTAAACCAAGCGATAAAGACATAACACACCTTAAGTCAGGCTGTGACAGCGCGCACAGCAGCGGTTGGATAAGAGCAGTTAAAACAGTGATGCATCATGCCAGTTCTGCGGCTTGAGAAGAAATATGGGTGTGTGATTTGTTGGAGAGGGTTTGGTGTTGTGGTGTGTTGGTGGGTCGCATTTATGTATGCGTGAGGCTAGATGCTTGAAAATTTCGCCCTAAGTTACTCACAATTAATGATGTACAAGAGTGTATTTTGTTAGGCCATATTTTGAATTAGATCCATTACTAACAGTTGTCGCTCATAGCTGATTTTATACT
>DASRNZ010000195.1:0-34207 GCA_035647155.1 Thiopseudomonas sp. | reverse complement strand
GATAAAAAACTTTAAACCTTAACTTAAATCTCAACCACATGCCGTACAGCCAAGGTTAAGCCTCGGCCAACTGTTATTCAGTCTGCGCTGCGTCCATGTTGAATTGTATGACCCATGCTAAAGGATCAAGTTATGCCCATGTTGAGCAACCCTGCGAGCAAATACCGCGCCTACCCTGTATTGGATTTACCCGATCGCACTTGGCCGAATAAAACCATCACCCAAGCACCGATTTGGTGCAGCTCGGATCTGCGCGACGGCAACCAATCCCTTATCGAGCCGATGAGCCCTGAAAAGAAACTACGCTTCTTTAAAACGCTAGTGGCCGTGGGTGTTAAAGAAATTGAAGTGGCCTTCCCATCTGCATCGCAAACTGATTTTGACTTTGTGCGCCTGCTGATTGAAGACGGACACATTCCTGCAGACACCACTATTCAGGTGCTGACCCAAGCCCGTGAAGACTTGATTGCGCGCACCTTTGAATCCTTAAAAGGTGCACCCAAAGCCATTGTGCATATGTACAACGCGGTCTCTCCGGCGTTTCGCCGTATTGTCTTTAACCAAGATCAAGACGGCGTCAAAGCCATTGCCGTACATGCCGCTGAGTTATTTAAAAAATACGCCGCTCTGCAGCCAGAGACTGAGTGGACCTTTGAGTACTCACCAGAAACCTTTAGTGCGGCGGAAACACCCTTTGCTGTTGAAGTCTGCAATGCGGTATTGGATGTCTGGCAACCAACCACCGACAATAAAGTCATCTTAAACTTGCCCGCAACAGTTGAAGTGGCGATGCCCAATGTCTACGCCGACCAAATCGAATGGTTTGGCCGCAACATCAATCACCGTGAAAACGTGATTATCAGCTTGCACACTCACAATGACCGTGGCACTGGCGTCGCCGCCAGCGAACTAGGCCTGTTAGCCGGCGCTGATCGCGTTGAAGGCTGCTTATTTGGTAATGGCGAACGCACCGGTAATGTGGACTTAGTCACCTTGGCGTTAAATATGTACACCCATGGCATTAATCCACAGTTGGATTTCTCAGATATTGATGCCGTGCGTAAAGTCGTTGAAGAATGCAACCAGTTACCCGTACACCCACGCCACCCCTATGCAGGCGACTTAGTGCATACAGCATTCTCAGGCTCACACCAAGATGCAATCCGCAAAGGCTTTGCCCAACGCAAGGATGATGATATCTGGGAGGTTCCTTATCTGCCGATTGACCCAGCCGATATTGGTCGCGACTATGAAGCAGTGATTCGTGTAAACAGTCAGTCGGGGAAAGGTGGCGTCACTTACTTGCTGGAACAAGAATACGGCATGCAATTACCACGTCGTATGCAGATTGAGTTTAGCCAAGTCATTAAAGCAGAAACCGATCGCTCCGGCTTGGAAGTCTCGGCCACGCAGATCTACACATTACTAGATCAGGAATACTTGCAAGCAGTCACACCCTACGCACTGCAAAAGCACCGCTTACAAGAAGAGGACGGTATATGTACTTTAACTACTGAAGTCTTAGTAGACGGCATAGTTAGCAGCTGGGATGGCTGCGGCACTGGCCCACTGAAAGCCTTGGTGAACAGTTTACCCATGCCCGTGGAAATTATGGACTACAACGAGCATGCGATTGGTAGCGGCAGTGCTGCTAAAGCAGCGGCTTATATTGAGCTGCGCTTACCCGGACAACGCCCAGTATTCGGTGTCGGCGTGCATAGCAATATCACCACCGCCAGCATCCGCGCTTTATTTAGCGGCTTAAACCGTGCACTGGCCCACGCTGAAGAGGCGAAACAGTCGGCTTAATATAAAATAACAGGCAATAAAAAGCCCTTGTTCAGCTCACTGGACAAGGGCTTTTTTGATTCAGTGCGCTAACAGTCAAAACTGCTAGCCAACACTCAAGCCTCTACTTTAGCTGCAGCGGCTTTAACAATTTTTTCCAACTCACCGCTTTCATGCATCTCAGTGATGATATCGCAACCACCCACTAACTCACCATCCACCCACAGCTGTGGGAATGTTGGCCAGTTTGCATAAGCAGGCAAATTCGCACGGATATCTGGATTTTGCAAAATATCAACATAAGCAAATTTCTCACCGCAAGCCATTAATGCTTGGGTTGCGCGCTGCGAGAAACCACACTGTGGCGCGTTTGGAGAGCCTTTCATATATAATAAAACTGCATTATTTTCGATTTGTTCTTTAATCGTTTCGATGATATCCACAATCCACCTCGACAAGTACTGTAAGTCATTTAGCCCATAGATTAATGAGCACCTGACGCGCATTCTAGCCTAAAACCCAGTGCAACGCTCTGCTTTAGATTAACTAAAATCAAGCTATTTATTTTATGTGCTCAAATAGCTTAGGTAATAGCTCTATTTGTCGATCACAGCGCTAGCTCAGCAACTGAAGCGAGCAAAGGCTGGCACTGTTTGCAAAGCACACTCATCCCCCCTTTCGCGACAGCCTCTAGAAGTACGGGGTCTTTCGCGCAAAATCTGATAAGATTCAGTCTCAATTGTATTCAAGACAGTCGAATTGGAATTTTAATCTATCCGGTACCCTTTCAGCATGGATAAACAAGGTCCTTTACTTAGCCTCACCGATTTAAGTTGCGGCTATCAGAATCAAATCATCGTCGACGATCTCAACCTACATCTGAATAATGGCGATATCGGTTGCTTACTGGGCCCTTCAGGTTGCGGAAAAACCACCACGCTGCGTGCGATTGCTGGTTTTGAGCCGATCATGAAAGGCTCGATCACCCTCGCAGGTGAAGTCATTTCCCGCCCAAATTTTACCTTAGCACCAGAAAAACGTCGCATTGGTATGGTCTTCCAAGACTACGCTCTGTTTCCGCACCTCAGCGTCGAAAACAACGTTACCTTTGGCATTCGAAAAAACCCTAATGCTCAGCGCATCACACAAGAACTGCTGGACTTGGTAAAACTCGGCCCACTCAGTAAACGCTACCCGCATGAACTATCAGGCGGTCAACAACAACGTGTTGCCTTAGCCCGCGCACTGGCACCCGAACCTCAACTGCTGTTACTCGACGAACCCTTCTCTAACCTCGACGGTGAATTACGCCGCAGTTTAAGCAAAGAAGTGCGTGGTATTCTTAAACAGCGTGGCACCAGCGCAATCTTAGTCACCCATGACCAAGAAGAAGCCTTTGCCATGAGTGACAATATTGGTGTGTTTAATAAAGGCCGTCTTGAGCAATGGGACTCACCCTTTAATCTGTATCACGAGCCACTTACACCTTTTGTTGCCAGCTTTGTCGGTCAAGGCTATTTTATTCGTGGACAGATGCTGACCCATGACAGCGTACAAACTGAATTGGGTGTGATTCGTGGCAATCGCGCTTACAACTGGCCTGCCGGCAGTACTGTGGATGTACTACTGCGCCCAGACGATATTATTGACTCACCCGAAAGCCCACTTAGAGCAGTGATTATTGGCAAAACCTTCTTAGGTGCAGCCACCCTCTATCGACTTGAACTGCCCACAGGCAACCAACTCGAAGCCATCTTTACCAGTCACATTGATCACTTCCTCGGTGAAAATGTCGGTATTGCCGTGGCGGCTGATCACTTGGTGGCTTTTGCTACACCCGGAACAGTCTCTGCGCACAGTAGTTTGCAGATGCCCGGTGTGCGCCGTTACAGCGCCAGCGACTGATAGGCTGCCACTACAAAAACAGGCCATACAGTTTTGACTGCTATGGCCTGTTTTATTTTATAAGAGAAACCGGTAACTGGGCTCAACACCTATGCAGCCCATGCTCAAAAACAGTACACATAACGCCACCTAGCGCAAGATCAATAGGCACAGCATGCGCTATAGCACATAGCCACACAGCCTTACACCAAACCTATACAATAGCTTTGCATAAATAAGCCCTTACCAACATACACTTATGTATGTATATTACTCAGCTGAATAAAAATGCGCTGCATTCCCATCTGGATCAGTGCATAATTAAGCACATCTGCACCCGTATTTGCGTGCGCTTATCGTGCAGTGCCAAAAGATGCTAATTAGGAATAATTTTATGACCCGCGCCTCATCAAGCACTATTGCTGCTTCTCTAACTCTGGCTGGTGCACTTTTACTCAGTGCCTGTGATAAGCCTAGTGAGCCTGCCAGTGAACAACAACGACCTGCTCCTAAAGTAGGCATTGTGACTTTATCTTCAGAGTCTTATACGCTTACGACTCAGTTACCAGGTAGAACAGCAGCGTACCGCATTGCTGAAGTGCGACCACAGGTCAATGGCATTATTCAAAAGCGCTTGTTTAAAGAAGGCAGCGATGTCAAAGCCAATGAGCAACTGTACCAAATTGACCCTGCTTTATATCAAGCGAATTTAAAAAGCGCGCAAGCCAGTTTATTAGCGGCGCGTTCATTAGCAGAGCGCTATAAAGTATTAGTCGATGAGCGCGCGGTCAGTCGTCAACAATATGACGATGCCCAAGCCAATCGTTTACAAGCTGAAGCTGCACTGGAACGTGCGCAAATTGAACAGCGTTACACTCGCGTCTTAGCGCCGATTTCGGGTCGTATTGGCCGCTCCAGTGTCAGCGAAGGTGCATTGGTCAATAATGGCCAAGTACAAGAATTGGCTGTAATTCAACAACTTGATCCGATTTATGTTGATGTGACTCAGTCAGCTAATGACCTATTGCGTTTACGTCGTGAACTGGCCAGCGGTCAGTTAGAAAAAGCCGGTGACAACGCCGCACAAGTCTCCCTTAAACTACAAGACAGTAGTGCTTACCCACACTCAGGCACATTAGAGTTCTCTGAAGTCTCAGTGGATGCTGGTACTGGCTCGGTGACATTACGCGCAGTCTTCCCTAACCCTGATGGCGTATTACTGCCTGGCATGTTTGTACACGCCAACTTAGTCAGCGGCGTACAAAGCGAAGCGATTCTCGCTCCACAACAAGGTATTACACGTAACCCTAAAGGTGAGCCAACGGCCATGGTCGTTAAGGCGGATAACACTGTTGAAGTGCGCAATTTAAAAGCTGAGCGCACTGTGGGTGATCGCTGGTTAGTCACTGAAGGTTTACAAGATGGCGATCGCTTGATCACTGAAGGCATCCAGTTTGTACAACCGGGCGTAAGTGTTGACCCTTACCCTGCAGGTAACGTGAAGTCATCAGAAAACAACGCTGAAGACTCTGCTAACGCTGCTAGCAAAGCTCAATAAGGGATACTTTTCATGTCGAACTTTTTTATCGACCGCCCCATTTTTGCTTGGGTTTTAGCCCTAGTGATTATGCTGATTGGTGGTCTTTCAATTCTTAAATTGCCAGTCAATCAATACCCTAGTATTGCGCCGCCTTCTGTCGGTATTTCGGTCAGCTACCCAGGTGCTTCTGCGCAAACTGTGCAAGACACTGTGGTACAGGTGATTGAGCAAAAAATGAATGGTATTGATGGCCTGCGTTATATTTCTTCGGAAAGTAACTCTGACGGCAGCATGAGTATCAGCATTACTTTTGAGCAAGACGTTGACCCTGATATTGCTCAAGTTCAAGTGCAAAACAAACTGCAACTGGCCACCCCACTGCTCCCTCAAGAGGTTCAGCAGCAAGGTATCCGCGTGACCAAGTCGGCCAGTAACTTCTTGATGGTCGTGGGGATCATCTCAGAAGACGGCAGCATGAACCGTTATGACTTGGCGGACTACGTTGTCTCTAACGTACAAGACCCCATTTCTCGTACGGCAGGTGTGGGTGACTTCCAGATCTTTGGTGCTCAATACGCCATGCGTATTTGGCTTGATCCGCTAAAGTTGACCAACTTTGCCATGACCCCCGGCGATGTGACTGCAGCAATTCGTGAACAAAACGTACAAGTTTCCTCCGGTCAACTGGGTGGCTTACCGGCTTCACCAAATCAGCAACTGACCGCTACCATTATTGGTAAAACCCGTTTTGAGACACCTGAGCAGTTTGAAAACATCTTGCTTAAAGTCAATCAAGACGGCTCACAAGTGCGCTTAAAAGATGTTGCTCGCGTTGAGCTGGGCGGTGAAAACTACAGTATTAACGCTGAGTTTAATGGTAAAGCAGCCACAGGTATTGGTATTAAGCTGGCCACTGGCGCCAACGCTCTGGATACAGCTCGCGGAGTACGCGAAACCTTAGGTGAGCTGGAAGCTTTCTTCCCACCGGGCATGAAAATTGTTTATCCCTATGACACCACTCCAGTGATTTCAGCATCCATTGAAGGTGTGGTTTACACCTTGGCTGAAGCCATTGTTCTGGTGTTCTTAGTGATGTATCTGTTTATGCAGAACATTAGAGCAACCTTGATTCCTGCTTTAGCTGTGCCTGTGGTTATTTTGGGTACTTTTGGTATTTTGGCTGCCTTTGGTTACAGCATCAACACTCTGACTATGTTCGCCATGGTGCTCTCGATCGGCTTGCTGGTGGATGATGCCATTGTTGTAGTGGAAAACGTTGAGCGAGTGATGTCCGAAGAAGGCCTATCGCCACTGGAAGCCACACGTAAATCCATGGGCCAAATTCAAGGTGCCTTGGTCGGTATTGGTCTGGTGTTGTCGGCGGTATTTATTCCAATGGCCTTCTTTGAAGGTTCAACCGGTGCTATTTACCGGCAGTTCTCAGTCACTATTGTTTCGGCGATGGTGCTCTCAGTGTTGGTAGCCTTAGTCTTTACTCCTGCTCTATGTGTCACCATGCTTAAACCTATCCCTAAAGGTGGCAACTTAGAGAAGCGTGGCTTCTTTGGCTGGTTTAACCGCACATTCCAAAGCGGTGTAAACAAGTATGAGCGTGGTGTTGCTGCGATGATTCGTCGTAAAACACCACACCTACTGATGTACCTTGTGATAGTCGTGATTATGGGTTGGATGTTTACTAAAATCCCCACCTCGTTCTTACCCGAAGAAGACCAAGGCGTTCTTTTTGCTCAGGTACAAACTCCAGCCGGCTCTACCGCAGAGCGTACCTATGAAGTGGTCAGCCAAATGCGTGACTACTTACTTGAAGAAGAATCCGACACCGTACGCTCTGTGTTTGCAATTACCGGCTTTAACTTTGCTGGTCGTGGCCAAAACTCAGGTATGGCGTTTATCGGTCTAAAACCTTGGGACGAGCGCACCCTTGAACATCAAAGTGTATTTTCCTTGGCACAACGTGCACAAATGAAGTTCTTCTCATTCCGTGATGCGATGGTGTTTGCCTTTGCTCCTCCTGCAGTGATGGAACTGGGTAATGCCAGCGGCTTTAATATGTACCTGCAAGACCGTGCTGGTGTGGGTCATGATGTCTTAAGCCAAGCCCGTGATCAGTTTGTGCAAATGGCCAACGCCGATCCACGCTTAACCCAAGTACGGGCCAACGGCTTACGTGATGAGCCGCAATATAAACTGCTTATCGATGATGAAAAAGCCAGCTCCATGGGCCTGTCATTAGCGGCCATCAACCAAACCATCTCCACGGCGTGGGGTAGTAGCTATGTAAACGACTTTATTGACCGCGGTCGCGTGAAAAAAGTCTTTATGCAAGCTGAAGCTGAAGCACGCATGAATCCAGAAGACTTGGAGAAGTGGTATGTGCGTAACAATCAAGGTGACATGATTCCATTCAGTAGCTTTGCCAGTGGTGAATGGACCTATGGCTCACCGAAACTGTCGCGCTACAACGGTGTACCGGCCATGGAGATTCTCGGTAGTGCAGCGCCTGGCTTTAGTTCCGGTGATGCGATGTTTGCCGTGGAAGAGATTGCCAAGCAACTGCCCAATGGTGTGGGTATGGCATGGACAGGCTTATCCTATGAGGAACGTCTCTCTGGTGACCAAGCTCCCGCGCTGATTGTTCTATCTTTGCTGGTGGTCTTCCTCTGTCTGGCTGCAATGTATGAAAGCTGGTCAGTGCCTTTCGCAATTCTATTGATTGTACCGCTGGGTATTTTAGGTGCCGTTTTGGCCACCTATGGCCGTGGTTTAGATAACGATGTGTACTTTAAGATCGGTCTACTGACCACTATTGGCCTATCGGCACGTAACGCTATTTTGATTGTGGAGTTTGCAAAATCACTGCACGAAGGCGGCATGAGTCTGGCCGCTGCTGCGGTTGAGGCCAGCCGAATTCGTTTACGCCCGATCATTATGACGTCACTGGCGTTTATCTTGGGTGTATTACCGCTAGCGATCTCTACTGGTGCCGGTGCAGGCAGTAAACATGCCATTGGTACGGGTGTGATCGGCGGGATGATCTCTGCGATGATTCTAGCGATCTTCTTTGTACCAATGTTTTATGTATTGGTCAGCTCGTTATTTAAATCTGCAACTGACAAACAGGAGGACGGACAATGAAACGTACCGCACTCGCTGCTGCACTTTTAGCAACTCTGACAGGTTGTTCATTAGCGCCCAACTATCAGCAGCCTACTGCACCCGTTGCTGAGCAATGGGATGGCGCTCAGCAAGAAAACACCTTGGCTGCACTGCCGCACTGGCGTGAATTTTTCCAAGACAAAACACTGCAATCTTTGATTAGCACAGCCTTGGAAAACAACCGCGATTTGCGTATTGCCGCCCTGAATGTTGATGCGTTTCGCGCGCAATATCGTATTCAACGCAGCGCGCTGTACCCATCACTGGATGCAGGCGGCGGTGCAAACCGCCAACGTATCCCTGGTAATATGAACCCTGCCGGTGGTGATTCCACTATTAACAGTCAGTATTCAGCCAACTTGGGCACGACCGCTTGGGAGCTGGACTTCTTTGGCCGCTTAGGCAGTTTGCGTGACCAGGCTTTAGAGTCTTACTTTGCCAGCGAACAAGCGCAGCGCAGTACACAGCTGAGCCTCGTTTCTAGCGTTGCCACGGCGTGGTTAAGTCTGCAGGCGGATCAAGAAACCTTAGCGCTAGTGCGCGAGACCTTAGACACCTATGAAAACAGTCTAAGACTGGTTCAGCGCAGCTATGATGCCGGTGTTGCAACATCGCTTGAGCTACAACAAGCACGTACTGCGGTTAACAGTGCGCAAGTCAGTCTTGCTCAGTTTGAGCGTCAAAGTGTACAAAGCCGCAACGCTTTAAACCTCTTATTAGGTGGCAAAGCTACGACAGATATCAGCCAAACTGTGCCTTTAAGCTACTTTAAGTTCGCTGAATTACCTGTGGGTTTGCCTGCAGAACTCTTGCAGCGCCGTCCTGATATCCTGCAAGCAGAATACGAACTAAAAGCTGCTAATGCCAATATTGGTGCCGCCCGTGCTGCGTTCTTTCCCAGTATCAGCCTCACGGCCAACGCAGGCAGTTTAAGCCCAGACTTATCTGGTCTATTTGATGGTGGCAGCGGCTCATGGTTGTTTATGCCAACGATTAATCTGCCTATTTTCACTGCGGGGCGTTTACGCGCTAATTTGAATTACAGTGAAATTCAAAAAGATATCCATATTGCCCGTTACGAGAAATCCATTCAAAGCGCTTTCCGAGAAGTGGCTGATGGTTTAATCGGGCGCACAACCTATAAGCAGCAACTGGCTGCCAGCGATGAACTGGTTAAATCCAGTGCCGAGTACTATACGCTGGCAGACCGTCGCTACAGTGAAGGGATTGATAACCAGCTAACATTACTGGACGCACAGCGTTTACTCTTTGATGCGAAACAAAAACGCATCAGTACTCAGTTCGCGCAACTGGCCAGTGAAATCAACCTGTATAAAGCCCTAGGTGGCGGCTATACAGAGGAGCCGTTAGCAGAACAATAATTCTGCAATAATATAACTGCTTCAAATACAAAAACGGGCGATCTGTTAATTCAGTCGCCCGTTTTTTATGCGGCTCAGGTATACCTTAAGATTATAGCGTCAGACTAAATAGCTGAACCTCTCAACGGCTAACCAAGGCCGCGCTCTTTGTGCATCAGCAACATCGCCTCAATTTCATTAAGTGGTAAAGGGCAGCTGAAGAAATAGCCTTGAAATGACCTGCAGCCATTTGCTAACAACCAATCCAACTGCTGTTGTGTCTCAACCCCCTCAGCTACCACGCTCAGATCCAAACTATTGGCCAATGCCATAATCGTCCGCGCAATAGCAGCATGGCTTGGATCTTCAAAAATATCATCAACAAATGATTTATCAATTTTCAGCTGATTCAAAGGCAACAGTTTTAAGTAGCTGAGCGAAGAATAACCCGTACCAAAATCATCCAGTGAGAACCTAATACCCAATTCACGTAAGGTCTCCATTTTCACAATGGTGCTGTCTATATTGTCATGCAACATGCTTTCAGTGAGTTCAAGCCGCAGCCTGTCGGCACGCGCACCAGTACGCACCAGCACATTCTCTATCTGCTCAGCAAAGTCGGCCTGATTAAACTGCCGAGCACTGACGTTGACAGCCATGGTCCAATCACCCCGATCTGGGTGCATATTCCACCGCACCAGCTGCTGGCAAGCCGTTTCTAATATCCAGCCACCGATCTGTATAATCAGTCCACTTTGCTCGGCTAACGGAATAAAATCACTCGGTGAAATGGTGCCATGCTCAGGATGAAACCATCGCACTAGCGCTTCAAATCCCAGTATCTTTTGCTCAGCGTTAAGGACAGGCTGGTAAAACAAAACAAGCTCATCCTTCTCAAGGACTTTACGCAATTCTTGCATAATCAGTGCGCGTTGATTGGTTTTTTCCTGCAAAGCCGCCTCAAAAAAGCACACCTGATTACGGCCCGCTTCTTTTGCACTGTAGAGCGCGATATCAGCCTGTTTGATTAACTCCTCAGAACTATCATTAAAACCTTCAAAAAGCACCACACCTAAGCTTGGCGTCACATTCACTTGGTGCTCACCCAGTTGATACGGGTTGGCCAAGGCTGTACGAATTTTCTCACTGATACTGCGTGTATTAGTGACTGCTAGATCTGAGTTCAGCCCCACCTGATCTAGGATAATGACAAACTCATCACCACCGAGCCGAGCCACAGTGTCTACTTTACGCACACAATGAGTCAGACGGTGAGCTATTTTTCTAAGCAAAGCATCACCAAGGGCATGCCCTAGTGTATCGTTCACTTCTTTAAAATGGTCAAGATCCATCAGCAAGACCGCACCAAAACTCGGGTAACGCTCTTTACTTTGAATGGTTGTAGTTAACCTGTCATGCATCAAACGTCGATTGGGTAGACCGGTCAATGCATCGTGCAAAGCCATGCGCTGAGTCTCTGCTTCGGCTTCTTTTCTTAAGGTAATATCAGCTCGAATGGCCACATACTGTTCAGGCTTACCATCTTTACCCATAAAGGGCACGACAGTGGATTGCACCCAGTACAAGGAGCCATCTTTGGCTCTATTACACACGTCACCACTCCAAACATCACCGCGGGTGATAGTGCTCCACAGATCCTGAAAAAATTCTTGCGGGTGATAACCTGAGTTAATCACTTTGTGTGTGCGGCCAATCAAGTCTTCACGGGCGTACTGTGAGATGCTACAAAACTTATCATTGACTCGAATAATAACACCACGCGAGTCGGTCACTGCCACGATCGCATGGGCATCCAGCGCCCTTTTTAATTCACTGATTTCTTTTTGGAATACCTTTAAACGCTGTTGATTTTTCTTATCATCATGAATACCAGTATAAATAGCTATAGCGATACACACGTAAGCGGCCATACTGTAGGCACGCCCCAACAACACCAATACTTGAGAACTCGCCGCCGATAAAAACACCAGTTCATGCATTGCCAACATAAAACAAGCCACACCCAACCATATCAGCCGCCGGCTTTTTCGTTTATGAGCTTGAAAGAACAGTACTGCAGTCAGTACAAATCCGATGGCACTGAGAGCCATGTCATGACTGAATTTAAAAGGAATTGCCTCATCACTGTCGGTGTGCATAGCGGGCCAATAATCAAGGCCATAGATTCTCGCCACGACCCACATAATGAATACCGCTACAATGCATATTAAGTAAGCAACACCTGTGTTTACAACACGATGGAAGGCAGTTCTCATTCAGACCCTTATTGATCAGCTAGGCTATAGCACGCGTCATAGTATGTAGGATAACTTTATACTTAAATAATTGCAGCTGTACTGCCCGAACTGGAAAAACTGTTCGGGCAGTACAAGGTTATAAATCTAGTCGGCACGCTTAGGCGATAGCAATTCAATTTTATAACCATCTGGATCTTCAACGAAAGCTAAGATGCTTGAACCATGCATCATCGGGCCAGGCTCGCGAGTAATTTTACCACCACGGGCACGAATATCTTCACAGGCTTTATAGACATCTTCGACCTCTAAAGCAATATGTCCGTAACCATCACCTAAATCGTATTTTTTCACACCCCAGTTATGAGTCAACTCAATCACACTGTTGCTGGCTTCATCACCGTAACCGACAAAGGCCAAAGTGAATTCACCGTCTGGATAATCACGGCGACGTAACAGTTGCATGCCCAATACCTCAGTATAAAAAGCAATCGAAGCCTCCAGATCACCAACACGTAGCATTGTATGTAAAAGTCTCATCAAATTACCCTCTTTAACGTCAAAACAGCACTATTAATAAAACCCTAGCACTTAGGCTAAGGGCTATTTTACACAGAAAAACTTCTTATTCATTTGATAGAACAGCAAAAAACCTACGGAGCTTATTTGGCAGCGCTAACTGCTTATGCAGATAGATTTACGCCTTCTGGTTGGCTATTTCTACAGATGGTTTTTCTACAATAAACAGCTCGAAATCTTCAACTGTTAACGGCTTAGAAAACAGATAACCTTGAATATAGTCACAGGACAATGCTTTTAAAAACTCAAGTTGTTCATGGCTATCAACACCTTCAGCCACTGTTTTAATATTTAAGCTGTGCGCTAAGGCAACGGTCGCACGCACAATATGATCATCAGAACCCTCGCCACCAATCCCAATAATAAAGCTGCGATCTATTTTTAATTGGTTGGCATCAATCGCCTTTAAATAACTCATCGACGAGTAACCGGTACCAAAATCATCAATGGATAAGCTGATACCGGCTTTCTTAAACTGCTTGAGGTTATCCATGACCTTATCGGAATTGGTCATCAAGGTTGTTTCTGTGATTTCAATGGAGAGTTGTTGAGCAGGAATGGCAAATTCTTTCATCATACCCAGCAGACGCTCAGCTAAAGAATCTCTAGCCAGTTGCACTGCAGAAATATTCATAGAAATCCTGCCAAACTGAACACCACGCTGATTCCAGTCGGCCATCTGTTGAAATAAATTTTTCATCAGCCAAGCGCCAACTTCTAAGATTTGCCCCGTCTCCTCAGCTAGAGTGATAAATTCATTGGGCGAAACCCACTCTCCATCAGCCATCTGCCAGCGCATCAAAGCTTCTGCGCCGTAAAGTTGCCCTGTCGCAGTATTAACCTGCGGCTGGTAGCGCAAGCTCAAAGCTGTTTCAGAGTGCACTGCGATTTCAAGTTGCTGTTGCAGATATACACGCCGCCTGACCATCGCATCCATCGCCTCATCAAAGAAGCGGAAGGTGTTTTTACCAGCATGCTTAGCACGATACATGGCCATATCGGCTTGGCGTAACATATTAGGCGCATCTGACGTTTTACTATTACCCACTGCAACGCCAGCACTGCAGGTAATGTTAAACACCCCTTCACCATAATAAAAAGACTTAGTAATCACCGCAACAACTTTGCTGGTAAAGCTGGTTAGCTGCTCTTGGCTCTCGACATTTCTGACTAATATTGCAAACTCATCCCCACCCAAACGCGCCAGTAAATAGCTGTCATCCATTAAGCTCTGCAAGTTCGCTGTGGTATGAATTAACAGTGCATCACCTGCAGCATGACCCATGGTGTCATTAATATCTTTAAAGCGATCAAGATTGATGAAAATAACCGCCATTTCCATCGGCTCAAACAGGGTAAAAACTTTATGTAAGTGACGCTCAAAATAACGCCGATTGGGTAAGCCTGTTAAAGAATCATGATCAGCGACATACAAAGCTTTTTGTTCAGCATTTTTACGTGCAGTGACATCTTCTTGCACAGCAATAAAATGCTCAATATTATTTTTATCATCCAAAATAGGGGTAATTGTTTGCTCAACCACCAAGGTATGGCCCAGTTTGTGCCGATTAATCACCTCTCCTCTCCAGCTTTTGCCCGATAAGATGGCCTGCCACAGCACACTATAAAAATCTTTCTGCTGATGGCCTGAGTTTAATACTCTAGGGTTTTTGCCATTGACCTCTTCAAAAGAGTAACCTGTGAGTACCGTAAATGCTTTGTTAACCCAATGGATATCACCCTGTTTATTGGTAATAAAAATAGCATTGGCCGTACTTCTGATCGCAGTGCTTAACAAATGTATATCGCCCTGAGCTTGCCAGCGCTTTTCGCGCAGAACAGCAATCACCAGCGCCACGACAACAGTAAAGATTGAAATGACCCATAGAAATAAGCGCATCATGCTCTCGTCATGCCGCCAAGCAGCAAGCGCCAAGGCCTCCTCAGACACCAACACTAAAATCAAAGGCAACAAAGAAGTCGAGCGATAGCTGGCTAAGTACTCATTGCCCTTGATAGAAGTGCGAAACTGCCCCCAACTTTTCTCCTTAATACGGGTTAGGATCGAGTTGATATCAGGTTCAACAGCACCTGCTGTCAGTAGCTTTTCGCCATCGTAGCGGTATAAGTGAATATAAGAGGCAAAAGAGTCAGTAATTGAAGTAAAAAGATTATAAAAGTATTGCGGGTTAATTGAAGCCACCAGTACCTGTATTAACTGCCCTTCTGCATCATTAACAGGTACGCAAAAAGGAATGTAATGGTGCGCCGATTGCGCAGCAAAAGGATCGCTGGGGTAACGCCCCTTGCGCGGGGTTTCAATCACAAATTCAGTTAAGGGTTCACTTTTAAGCACGGCCAGACAAGAGTAAGTCTCTGCCTTACCCTGACTGTTGGTGACAGACGCTACCACCAACCCTTCAGTATCAAGCACATCAAGTGCTCTGAGTTGTGGCAATATACGTAACTGCTCACGCAAGACATTATTAACCTTCAAGCTAGGGTTGCGCTGAGATAAACTTTCAGCCAAGGTTTGCATTGAACTGTTCACTGACTGCACTGACCGTACAACGGTATCTTCAAGAGCATGCAGTAAGACCGCATTGCTTGTATTTTGCTCAGCTAGACTTCTTTCCACCCCTTGATGCGCGGTATATTGCAACGCCGCCCAAAAACAGAGCAGAATAAGTAATGCTGTTAAAAAAACCCATTTTTGGCGAAAAGCAGCATTTTTTAATATAGAAGCAAAATGAGTTAACACAAATAAAATAGGTTCCATACGATCAAAAAGTAATAAAACAACTACAACCCATTACATTACTATCAATATAACGACTCACAATGGGTATTCTATATGAGACAGCAGCAGCATAGACTCGTTTTTATAACAAAAAGCCACATAAAACACTTGCGCCTGATCTTAGTATCTGTATTTTTAGGCAGCTTAGTATTTTCACACCCTATTTTTGCTGTGTCAGATCGAGAACAAAAAATTAAAGAATCAGGCAAGTTACAGGTGTGTATCTGGCCAGATTACTTTTCTATTTCCTATAAGAACAAAAAAACAGGCGTCTTAGAAGGCATCGACATCGATTTATCACAGGAATTTGCTAAAGACTTAGGCGTGGATGTGAAATATATTCCCACGCACTTCGGCATTTTCATGGATGATATACAACAAGAACGCTGTGATATTGCTATGTTTGGTGTGGGTATCACTGAGGATCGCACTGAATATATTGACTATAGCGAGCCTTATTTAAGTAGCAGCATGTACGGTGTGGCCAATAAAACCCACCCTATGCTGGATAGTTGGGAAGCAATGGATCAGCCCGGCGTGATCGTCTGCGTACAAAAAGGCACTTATATGGACGGGGTGATGCGCAATAGCTTAAAGCATGCTCAAGTTATGGCCGTGGTACAAAATAGCCAGCGTGAGATTGAAGTGCGCTCAGGGCGTGCCGATGTTTTTATCGCAGATTACCCTTATGCTCAGAAAATGCTGAAAATGTACGACTGGGCCAAGCTCTTAACGCCAGAGCAAGCCACTGAACAAATTCAATACGCTTACGCCATTAAAAAAGGCCAGCCTGAGTGGCTCGAACGCATTAACACCTTTGTTCAGGCCATTAAAGCTGATGGACGCCTTGAACGTGCAGCACAAAAAAACAGCTTACTGCCCATTGCACTCACTCCACCCAAGCAATCTAAAGCCGCAGAGTAAGATCAAACTCATTGCATCAGATGCAAAAATAATCTGCTGCACCTTTAATGAAAAAACCACCGCAAAAGGGTGGTTTCTTCATTAAAGAGGATAGATCGAACGACCCTCTTCTTACAACAATGTCTTACAGCAGTTTGCGGCCTTTAGTGGCAGCAATACGTAAGCGCAGTGCATTCAGCTTAATAAAGCCTGCCGCATCAGCTTGATCGTATGCACCAGCATCATCTTCAAAAGTCGCAATGGCTGCATCAAACAATGAATCGTCTGACTTGCGGCCAATTAACACGATATTACCTTTGTAGAGTTTCAAACGTACAACACCGTTGACGTTTTCTTGCGATGCATCAATCATTTTCTGCAGCATCGCACGCTCTGGGCTCCACCAGTAACCGTTGTAGATCAACTCAGCGTACTTAGGCATCAAGCTGTCTTTCAGGTGCGCTACTTCACGATCCAAAGTGATTGACTCAATCGCGCGGTGCGCTTTGAGCATAATGGTGCCGCCTGGGGTTTCGTAGCAGCCACGTGCTTTCATACCCACATAACGGTTTTCCACGATATCAATACGGCCAATACCGTGCGCACTACCAATACGGTTCAGTTCAGCTAAGACTGTGGCTGGCGTCATATCTACGCCATCAATCGCAACGATGTCACCTTTACGGTAGGTCAGCTCGATATATTGTGCAGTGCTCGACGCTTCTTCAAGCGACTTAGTCCAGCGCCACATATCTTCTTCATGCTCAGCCCAGGTATCTTCCAATACACCGCCTTCGTAGGAGATGTGCAGTAAGTTGGCATCCATTGAGTAAGGCGATTTTTTATTACCGTGACGCTCGATTTCAATACCGTGCTTAGCGGCATAGTCCATCAGCTTTTCGCGAGACAATAAGTCCCACTCACGCCAAGGGGCAATGACTTTAACACCCGGCTTAAGTGCATAAGCACCCAGCTCAAAACGCACTTGGTCATTACCTTTACCGGTTGCACCGTGCGAAATCGCATCAGCGCCGGTTTCATTGGCAATTTCAATCAAACGCTTAGCAATTAAAGGACGCGCAATTGACGTACCGAGTAAGTACTCGCCTTCGTAAATTGTATTGGCGCGGAACATTGGGAAGACAAAGTCACGAACAAACTCTTCGCGCAGATCATCAATGTAGATTTCTTTAACACCTAGGGCTTGTGCTTTAGCACGCGCGGGCTCTACTTCTTCACCTTGACCTAAGTCAGCAGTAAAAGTAACAACTTCACAGTTGTAGGTATCTTGCAGCCACTTAAGAATGACCGAAGTGTCCAAGCCACCGGAATAGGCGAGAACCACCTTCTTGACGTCTGTCATGCCTTCAACTCCACGAAAATATGCAATAAAGGGTCTATTCTACTGCCCACAGCTCATAATTTATAGTCTCAAAATGGACTGCAATAGAATATTCACTATAGAAATGACGCTGCCGGACAAAAACCACCTCTTACACAGTGCAGATATGGAATTGTCCGGCAACCTCAGCCACTGAGTCGGGGGGTCATAATGACTCAGTTTTTAAAATTAACCTTTTTTCATAAACTCAGATTTGAGCATAAACTTTTGCCCATTAACACGGCAATCCAAATCATGATCACCATCAACAATTTTAATATTGGTCACGCGAGTGCCCATTTTAATCACTGTTGAGCTGCCTTTAACTTTCAAGTCTTTAATTAATACGACAGTATCACCATCTGCCAAAGGCGTGCCATGTGCATCACGTACCACTTTCTCATCACTTTCTTCTTCTACACCCGAACCATCCATCGGCCACTCATGGCCACAGGTCGCGCATACATAGTTTTCGCGATCAGGATAAGTGATTTCTTCTTTACAGGCTGGGCAAGGTGGAAATTCTGACATACATTGGCATCCTTCTAAACAGTTACGGGGCGCTAAGAATAACCAACCGAACCCATTAAGGCCAATCAAGCACCCCGCAGGCACTCTAGAAAACTGCTATCAGTCAAATAACCGGCGCCTATTTAACGCGCCCGTTTTACCTATATCAATGACGCTGACGGCGCACTTCAATGACATTGGCCAGCTGCGAAATACGCCCAAGCAAACGACCTAACTCATCAAGACCCGGTACTTCAACAGTTAAGTTGATCTCGGCAATATTATCCTCTTTCACTGCGCCGGTATTCAGCGCAATAATATTCATTTTCTCATTGAGTAGTACTTGCGAAACATCGCTCACTAAACCTGAACGATCATAAGCACGGATCAACACATCCACTGGATAGGTTTTCACCGGCTCAGTGCCCCAGCCCACTTGAATCATGCGCTCCGGTTCACGACCGCTCAACTGCAAGGCCATCGGGCAATCTTGGCGGTGAATAGTCACCCCACGCCCCATGGTGATATAGCCGACAATCGGCTCACCCGGCACCGGCTGACAGCAACCAGCCATTTGTGTGAGTAAGTTACCCACACCATGAATGCGTATTTCATCGCGACTGGGTAAGTGCTGAGTCGGCTTACGCGGAATTAAATCCAACTGTTGCACGCTATTGCGCCCATGCGGCTCTAGCAACTGCTGCGCCAGCCCCACAGCATGGGCTAAGCGCACATCGCCAGCACCTAAAGCGGCAAATAAATCTTCACTGCTTCTTAAATTGCATTTCTCGGCCAAACGCTCATTATTCACTGGACCAATGGCTAAACGCGCCATTTCACGCTCGAGCATTTGCTTACCGGCGGCGACGTTTTGATCACGTGCTTGCAACTTAAACCAATGTACGACTTTGGCACGGGCACGAGTGGTGTTGATATAGCCCAAATTAGTATTGAGCCAATCACGGCTCGGCGCACCGTTTTTACCGGTAATGATTTCGACTTGCTCACCGGTTTTCAAGTTGTAATTGAGTGGCACAATGCGTCCATTGACCTTGGCACCACGACAGTTATGGCCAATTTCCGTATGCACACGGTAAGCAAAATCCAACGGTGTAGAGCCTTGCGCTAAATCAATCGCATGGCCGTCAGGGGTAAACACATAAACGCGATCAGGCTCAATATCAACTCGAATCTGCTCACTCAAACCACCGACATCACCCAACTCTTCATGCCACTCCAGCACCTGCCGCAGCCAAGCAATTTTGTCTTCATAATGATCGGACTGCGCACCCGCATCTGTGCCTTTATAGCGCCAGTGTGCGCAGACACCCAACTCAGCTTCTTCATGCATAGCTTGAGTGCGGATTTGTACTTCTAAGACTTTACCTTCCGGACCAAACACTGCTGTGTGCAGCGAGCGATAACCATTTTCTTTAGGGTTGGCAATGTAGTCATCAAATTCTTGAGCAATATGCCGCCAGCGCGTATGCACAATACCCAGCGCGGTATAGCAGTCTCGCACCTGCGGCACTAAAATACGCACCGCACGCACATCATAAATCTCGCTAAACTGCAGACCTTTTTTCTGCATTTTGCGCCAGATTGAATAGATATGTTTCACCCGCCCACTGACATCTGCGTCAACTTGCGCGTCTTTTAATTCATCACGTAATTGCTGGACAACATTGCGAATAAACTGCTCGCGGTCGATACGGCGCTCATGCAATAAGCCGGCAATATACATATATTGATCCGGTTCAAGGTAACGGAAGGATAAATCCTCCAATTCCCACTTGATATGACCAATACCTAAACGGTGCGCCAGCGGCGCATAAATATCAAAGACTTCACGGGCGACACGATAACGCTTCTGTTCTGGAGCATTTTTCACCGCACGAATGGCACAGGTACGCTCAGCCAGTTTAATCAAGGCAACCCGTACATCATCCACCATAGCCACTAGCATGCGGCGCAGATTATCGACTTGGCCTTGTGAATTAAGCACCACACTTTGCCGTGGATTGATACTGGCGCTGATGGCTGCCATACGCAGCACACCATCAATCAGCTTACTGACTACGGGGCCAAATAAATCTTCAATATCACTTAACGGGGCTTTGCCTTCACGCACCGTGCGGTACAAAATCGCCGCGACCAGCGTTTCTTGGTCCAGTTTTAAGTCGACTAAGATTTGCGCGATTTCCAAACCGATTTGCAGGCTGGAGGTACCCTCTGCCCAGATATTGTGCGCAGCCTGGGCTTTCAGTTCTGCATCGCGAGCAAACTCGCCCGCCTTTAATAAACCTTCAGCATCGAGCAACGGATCCACTGCAACAATCTGTGCAACCCAGCTGTGCAAATCAATACTGCCATCTTGGCTAATCGGCTGCTCTGTTCTGACCTGTACCATGACCAATCCTTTGAGTCGACGACTCAACTCATCACTTCAACGATGAAAATAAAGCGCTTACTTTCTGATAAATAACGCCATAGCTTCAGCGTGCCCTGTTTGTGCAAACATATCCAAGATGCCCGCTTTATGTAAGCGGTAACCGCGTGCCGTCAGCAGCGCAGCATCACGTGCCAAGGTGGCTGGATTACAGGAAACATATAAAATACGCGGCACTTTGAGTTTAGCCAAACGCTCAACCACCACCTGCGCACCTTCACGGGGCGGATCGAGTAATGCTGCAGCAAAACCTTTTTTCGCCCATTCTTTTTCATGCAAAGGCTGGGTCAAATCACTGTTAAAAAACTGCACATTACTCAGCTGATGCGCCGCCGCATTAGCGCGAGCACGAGTCAACATCGACTCAACCCCTTCCACGGCAACCACCTGCTCAACTTTCTGCGCCAGCGGTAAAGCAAAGTTACCTAGACCACAAAACAAGTCCAGTACCCGCTCACCGCCCTGCGGCTGTAGCCAATCCAGCGCTTGTGCAATCATCGCCTCGTTCATTTGCGCATTCACCTGCACAAAATCACCGGGCTGATAAGCAATCTT
This sequence comes from Thiopseudomonas sp., assembly GCA_035647155.1. Lineage (GTDB taxonomy): Bacteria > Pseudomonadota > Gammaproteobacteria > Pseudomonadales > Pseudomonadaceae > Denitrificimonas. Next base: position 13,025 of record DASRNZ010000195.1, on the reverse strand, counting down.
TAAAGCAAACTGCGGCAAGTTATAACTCAGAGCCTGCCCTACTTGATCCGGCTGCGGCTCACCAATACCTTGCAACCACAACTGCACCTGATGCTCAGCACAGTAATCGCGTAATTTTTGTAGATCACCCTCATGCAGCGCTTGCGTATGGCGCAGTAATAGCGCGCCACTCAAGCCACTGAACAACTCAATATGCCCCAAGGCTTGCGGCTGTTGAAAGCTATTAAGCAAAGCTGATAAACCAGCAAACACTGGCTGCAAGTCAGCCACTAAAATTACACAGGCTTGAACTTCAACAATATCGTTGCTGGCCAAACCCCGAAAGCCCACCTCAACATGTTTGTGTTTCACGTCATAACGCACCGACACACGCGTACGTCGGCGGTAGGCAAAAGCTGGACCGACAAGTGGCTCAGCCCACTCTTTGGGCATCACGCCTTCACGGGTCAGCTGCTCGACTAAGTTGGCGTGCTTAAGCTCAATTTGTTGTGCATGGCTGACATGCTGCAAGGTGCAACCACCGCATTGACCGGCCCACTGGCATTCGGGGGTGATGCGATCGACACTGGCTATTTGCACATCAACGGTTAATGCTTCCACCACTTTACTGCGCGCCGCTAAGACTTGTGCTTGCACTTGCTCGCCCGGTAACGCACCACTGACAAACCAAGTGCGACCCTCTAAAAATGCAATACCACGGCCATCATGGGATAAACGTTCGATCTGCAGCACTTGCTTTTTACCAATCTGCATAGTGCTACGTGCAGCGCCTGAGGTTTGAAAGCGTAAGGTTTTTGGGGCTTTAGGACGACTCATACAGACTCCGGTGCATAAATACCGCTGGATAAATACCGATCACCGCGATCACAGACAATAGCGACCAATACGGCGTTTTCAACGGTTTTTGAGACCCGCAGCATAGCAGCCACAGAGCCTCCTGAAGAGACACCACAGAAGATACCTTCTTCACGGGCTAAACGGCGCATGCACTCTTCTGCCTCGTGCTGACCCATATCAACAATCTGATCCACGCGACTGGCATCAAAAATACTGGGTAAATACGCCTCAGGCCAACGGCGAATGCCTGGAATCGTCGCGCCTTCAGTCGGCTGCAAACCGACAATCTGCACATTAGGGTTCTGCTCTTTTAAATAGCGCGACACTCCCATAATGGTGCCAGTGGTGCCCATTGAACTGATAAAGTGCGTCACCTGTCCTTGAGTTTGTTGCCAAATCTCCGGCCCGGTACTGTTGTAGTGCGCGATGGGATTGTCTTGATTGGAAAACTGATCCAGCACAATACCCTTGCCTTGCGCTTGCATCTCTAAAGCCAAATCACGCGCGGCTTCCATTGACTCGACTAAAATCAACTCAGCGCCATAGGCTGTCATGGCGGCTTTGCGTTCAGCAGTTGAGTTATCTGGCATAATCAACAGCATGCGATAGCCCTTGATCGCCGCGGCCATGGCTAAAGCAATACCGGTATTACCTGAAGTGGCTTCAATTAAGGCATCGCCCGGCCGAATCCGCCCACTCTGCTCAGCACGCTCAATCATTGAGAGCGCTGGACGGTCTTTGACTGAACCGGCTGGATTATTACCTTCGAGCTTGACCAACAGTGTATTACTGGTCTCGCCGCCGAGGCGTTGTAAGCGAATTAATGGTGTATTGCCGATGCAGTCGGCCAGTGTGGGATAGTGAACAGTCATAATAAGCAGCGACATCAAAATTAAAAGAAGCCTATGATAGCGCCAAATGCAGAGAGTCCATAACCCACGAAAGCATCAACTTATAACCTTGGACTATAAGGCGTGATTATTTTATGAGTTATTTGCTTGAGTTGTTCGGAGAATCACAGCGTGTTAACTAACCTTGGAATTAAAGGCCGCGTCCTCTTACTGACGCTACTCCCCTCAAGTATTTTCGCAGCCGTATTCGGCAGCTGGTTCAGTCATTCGCAGATTAATAATTTGCAAGACCAACTGATGCGCCGTGGCGAACTGATTTTAAATCAGCTGTCTCTGATCTCTTACGAACCTATACTCGCAGGTGATTACGAAAAACTCGCACAGATCGCACAAGACACCATTAACCTCAGCGATATACGCTCGGTGCACATTACAGATCTAGGTGGTAATGTTTTAGTTCATGCTGGCCCCTCCATTCCTGAACACACACATATACAACCTCTGCAACTGACCGTGCTCTCCAAAGACACCAGTTCGCAGCTCACGCTCCCCGTATGCATTCGACCTGATCTACCAGTTGAACCCTCCGAATTGCATAGCCCTGCAAAAGAACCTATCGGCTGGATTAGCTTAGAAATGTCGCACCACGCCACCTTGCTTGAGGGTTATCGCAGTGCGTTTTTTAACAGCCTATTTATTATTATTGGCTTGCTGATTACCGCCATGCTGTCGCTGCGTCTGAGTCACACCATCAATACGCCGTTAAAAAACATTAAAAAAGGCGTCGCTCGGATTCGTGACGGACACCTGAGTACACGTCTCGACTCGCCTGGCTGCCAAGAACTGGATGAGTTAGTCGATAGCGTGAATCTAATGGCGCAATCGCTACAACAAGCGCAAGAAGAATTGCAAAGCAATATTGACCAAGCCTTAGATGATGCCAGCCATAATCTTGAAACCATTGAAATTCAAAACATTGAACTGGATTTAGCACGTAAAGAAGCCATTGAAGCCAGCCGCATTAAGTCAGAATTTTTAGCCAATATGAGCCATGAGATTCGCACGCCGCTGAATGGCATTATCGGTTTTACTCAGCTATTGAAAAAAAGCGACCTAACCATTCGCCAAGAGGATTACCTCAATACCATTATTAATTCTTCAGAAAACTTACTGAATATTATTAATGAAGTGCTGGATTTCTCCAAGATCGAAGCCGGCAAATTAGTCATGGATCATGTGCCGTTTTATCTGCGAGACTTAATTCAAGACACCCTGACATTACTAGCACCCAGCGCGCATCAAAAACAATTGGAGCTGATCAATTTAGTCTATCGTGATATCCCGCGCACATTGATTGGTGACGCCCAGCGCATTCAGCAGATTCTGACCAACTTAATTGGTAACGCAATCAAGTTTACCCATAGCGGCAGCGTGGTGGTGCGCACCATGCTCGATGATGAAAGCGATGAATTTGCTCTGCTACGCGTCAGTATTCAAGACACCGGCATTGGTATGCATAACACAGAACACTGCACCTTGTTTCAGCCCTTTAACCAAGCCGATCACTCAGTCACTCGACAGGCCGGTGGAACCGGGTTGGGTTTAACCATTTCCAAACGCTTGGTTGAGCATATGGGTGGTGAAATTGGTGTGAATAGCACGCCTGGAGAAGGCTCAGAGTTTTGGTTCACTGTGCGCCTGGCCAAAGCCTATAACAACGATTTAATTGATACAGATAATAAGCGCTTAGGGTATCGCATTATTCTGCACGAACCGCACCCACTGGCCCAACAAGCTGTTGCTCATCAACTTGAGGATATCGGACTCGAAATTCATTACGCCAGCAGTTTGGAGGATGTTGTCGAGCAAGTCCGTGTGGCTGCATCTGGGACAACACCCTACCAACTGGCCGTGCTGGGCATCAATACACAATTGCATCCGCTGCACAGAGTCAAGCACACTTTAAACACACTACAGCAATTGCAGTGCAAAACTTTAGTGCTATCCAATACCAATGATATCTCTATTTTTCAAAACAACATCGGCCAACCTTTTTGCGAGCAAATGCTCAGCAAACCAACCTGTCATCGCCGCTTACAACATGCCATCAATGATTTATTAGCCATTCAAAATACGCCGTTACAGTCATCTACCCCTGCACCGAATCAGCTCGTATTACATGCGCTGTGTGTGGATGATAATCCTGCTAATTTATTACTGATCAAAACCTTACTCAGCGATATGGGCGCACAAGTCAGCGTGGCTGATAATGGCAGCACAGCGCTGACTCTATTTAAACAAGGCCACTTTGATATTGTCTTTATGGATATCCAAATGCCAGTGATGAGCGGTCAGCAATGCACCGAGGCCATACGCCTTTGGGAACAGCAGCAACACAGTCAGGCCACGCCCATTATTGCTGTGACTGCACATGCCTTACCTGAGGAAACTCATTTATTTATGCAATCAGGCATCAATGACTGCATTAACAAACCCATTAGTGAGAAATCTTTAATACAGGCGATTGCTAAGTGGACTGGTATTTTTATCGCTAACCAAAACCAGCTTGAGCTGCCTGCAGACAACTTAACCCAACATCAACAGCTGCCGGTCATTGATTTACAGGAAGGCCGTATTTTATCCAACGGTAAAGAATCCCTTGCCCATGAATTACTCAACTTGCTGGTTGAATCATTACCCAGCGATCGCCTGTATTTACAGCAAGCGCGTGATAAAAACGACCGCAATGCTCTACTCGAGCGCATTCACCGCTTACACGGTGCAACACAATACTGCGGCGTGCCACAGTTGCGTGCTATCTGCAAAACCTGCGAAGTACTAATCAAAAGTAATGCCGCGCAGATTGAGCCCGCGCTCGACGAACTGGATGCAGCCATCGAGCGCCTACTCACTCAATTAGCCAGTGATACCAGCGCTCAGGCCTAACCACTGAGCTTAAAGTGTTCATTCAGGCTGTTCAGCACGTAACTCAGGTAGTCGCCATACAATCGGTGTTTGTCCAGTGCGTTGTAAAAACTTATTGCTCTGACTAAAGTGCCCATTGCCTAAAAAGCCGCGGTAAGCCGACAAGGGCGATGGATGCACTGACTCCAACACTAAGTGTTTACTGGCATCAATCGCACTCGCCTTGGTCCGTGCATGCGCACCCCACAGCATAAACACCACATGTGCCTGCTGCTGATTCACGCACTCAATCACTCGATCAGTAAAACGCTGCCAACCGGCTTTAGCATGAGCACCTGCCTGTGCCTGCTCAACCGTTAGCGTAGTATTGAGCAATAACACTCCCTGCTCCGCCCAGCTTTGTAAGCAGCCATGCTTAGGGATGGAGATATTTAAATCGCGCTGCAACTCTTTATAAATATTGAGTAAGGACGGCGGTATCGCCACACCCTCAGGTACTGAAAAGCTTAAACCATGTGCCTGACCGAGGCCGTGATAAGGGTCTTGGCCTAAAATCACCACTTTAACCTGTGGCAGCGGGGTTAAATTCAACGCATTAAAAATCAGCGGGCCCGGTGGAAAAATCACCTTACCTTGCTGTTTTTCCTCACGTAAAAAATCAGCCAATTGCTGCATATATGGCTGTTCAAATTCCTTTGCGAGCGCTGCCTTCCAACTGGCTTCAAGTTTAATACGGTCATAAGGACCTGTTTGTCCACTTTTGTTATCTTTTGACATCTTGAATCATACCTGCATCAAAATAACATTTAAAAAACCCAACACTTTACTGGCGAGACAGGCGCTGATAATTGATCGGCATCTCTTGGCTGCTGCGGTAGGGATTAATATCTAAACCACCACGGCGCACATAACGTGCCGATACAGTTAAAAACTCAGGGTTGAGACAGCTCTGTAAATCAAGAAAGATCCGCTCCACACACTGCTCATGGAAATCCTCATGCTGGCGAAAGCTCACTAAATAGGTCAATAAGCTGGCGTGATCTAAGGCTGCGCCACGGTAATGCACATGCACCGTACCCCAATCCGGCTGACTGGTGACCGGACAGTTGGATTTAAGTAAATGACTGTACAGTTGTTCTTCGACCTGCTCAGTCCCACAGACTAATAACTCAACCGTTGGCTGCTGATAACTGCTGATTTGCACATCCAAATCATCGACACAGATGCCCTGCGGTAACTGCAAACCTTCAGCTGTCACTTGATCTAAGGTTTTGATCTCCACCTGTACAGGTGCTTGTGCCACTGCAGATAAGTCAGCCTCAAGCAGAGCCTGCACCTGCGCAAAGCTAGCATAAATACTTTGATTTAAAGAGTTGAGATAGAGCTTAAAGGATTTGGATTCAATGATATTGGGCGAATCAGCCGGTACAGTAAACTGCCCAATCGCCACCACAGGTTTGCCTGACGGCAGCAACCAGGACAGCTCATAGCAGTTCCAGATATCTACACCCACATAGGGCAAGTTATCAGCGCTAAAACCCAGCTCGCGCCACTTGGTCGCGCGCGCAATACCAAATAATAAACTGGCATCGTATTGACTGATATAGGCACTGCTTTTGCCTAAAGGTGAATCCTGTGCGGGATGATGCGTCATGGCTGCGGCTCCGTGAGAGAACAAAGAGCCGCATTGTAAAGAAACTGCATAATAGCGCCAGTGTTGACGCTTATATGCCGTTAGTCGTCTTTACGATTCATACCATATTTACGCATTTTTTCCACCAGAGTGGTGCGACGAATATTCAAGCGTTCCGCAGCTCGCGCTACCACGCCATCTTCAGCAGTCAGTGCTTGCTGAATTAAATCTTGCTCTAACTCAGCCAGATACTCACGTAGATCCAGCCCTTCTGAAGGTAGCTGTGCAGTCGTGGCAGCTGAGGCTGGAATATCTTCGGTAATAGCTAACAAAGCGGCGCGCTCAGTCAGATCGTCACGCATTTCTTGAATACCATCATCTTCTTCAATATAGCGAAACTTCTTCGGCAACTCACTGACACCTATGACACCCTGCGGATACATAATCGACATGCGTTCAACCAAGTTGGCTAGCTCACGCACATTACCCGGCCACTCGTGCTGACATAATGAAGCGATAGCAGCCTCATTAAAACGCACTGAGCCGCGTTTTTCTTCTTCCATGCGTGCAACCAGCTCATTAATCAGCAAGGAAATATCGTCAGGACGCTCACGTAAGGGCGGCATATCAATGGGGAATACATTCAGACGATAAAACAAATCCTCACGAAAATCGCCCGTTTCAATCATGTCTTCTAAGTTTTTATGGGTCGCAGCAACAATACGTACATCAGCGGTTAAGGACTTATTACTGCCAATGCGCTCAAAAATACGTTCTTGCAACACGCGCAGCAATTTAACCTGCATGGTCAGCGGCATATCGCCCACTTCATCTAAGAACAGAGTACCGCCTTTAGCCAACTCAAAACGCCCGGCACGGGCACTGATGGCACCGGTAAATGCGCCTTTCTCATGACCAAACAATTCACTTTCCAGCAGCTCTGCCGGAATAGCACCACAGTTAATCGGCACAAAGGGCCCATCGCGGCGCTTAGAGTTGTAATGCAAATTACGCGCAACCACTTCCTTACCTGTGCCCGACTCACCCAAAATCAGCACATTGGCCTCAGTGTCAGCGACTTGCTGCATCATATGCCGCAAGCTTTGCATGCAACCACTGCCGCCGACTAAGCTGCGAAACGCCTTAGACGCACCCTGGGTACCACGCTCTGCGGCTTGATTAAAAATCTCTCGGTGGACTTGCGCCCGATGCAAAATACCCAGTAATTTACTGTAGCTGGGCGGCATCTCTAAACGGGTTAAAATCAATGGCTCTAGCGCAGCTGGCACACTGACGGGCTGCTGATCATCGAGTAGAACAATAGGTAAAAACTCATCCCATTTCGTCAGTTCTTTAATTAAAGCGCTGAGTTCTTTCGGTTCTGTGATGCCGCCGATCAGTACACATAACACATTGCGACTGGAGTCCAACTCGGCCACAGCATCACGCCAGTTCTCAGCCTGACAAGCTAGATAGCCCTCGTTTAAAAATGTCAGGATACTGGCGAATTCTTTACTCTGCTCCACCTGATTATGGATCAGCAGGATTTTCGTTTCTCGTGACATAAAGGCTACCCAGACTCTAAAACAAAGGGCACCAATTAAAATGGCAATGGCTTGCCACTCATAATTAGTAATGATTGCCTATTAGAGTCAAAAAACCGTCCACTGTCAATTTCATGACGGAACTTGCTTGGACAGCGCCAGCAAACAGGCATAAAAAAGCCCTAAGAACAGTGCTCTCAGGGCTTCTTGATCGTACTAAAATCAGCCAAACATTTGGTAAATTTTAGCACTTTTTTTTGACTGATTAATTTGCAATAGTTCATCAGCAATGCGCTGTTGCTCGGCCTGACAGGCACCGACCAACTCACGATATAAATCCAACAACTCTTGCATACGATCACGCAATTCATCGGTTTGCTGATGCGGGTCGGCCATGGCACGTTCAACAGCATCGCGACACTGTAAATCCAGCTCACCCACAGCTTGCCAATTGTGCTGCACTAATGCATCACGCAATGCCGTACTGGTATTTTGCAGTTGTTCAACAGTGTTTGTGCTCATCCTACCCACCTCTTAATCAACCCAACTTATGCCGCAATCGCATCCCAACCACTTTTAACTTCGCGCAGCAGCTCAGAGACTTCTTCAATAATCGCTGGGTCATTTTTAAGATTGGCTTCCATCAAACGTGTGGTCATATACTCGTACAAGCTATCAAGGTTAGTCGCTAACTCGCCACCTTTTTCCACATCAAGGCCTTGACGTAAACCACCAACAATCGCGATTGCTTTACCAATCAGCTCACCCTTAAGAGCGGTTTGATCACGCTGCATAGCACCGCGTGCTTGTGCTAAACGCGTCAAACCACCTTCGATCAACATTTGAATCAAACGGTGTGGATCAGCACTGATAGCTTGTGCTTGAGTGTTAACTGATTGGTACTGTCGCATTGCGGTCATTGCGTTCATAAGTTCGTGCTCCATAAGCGTTTCTACTACTACCTATATCGTCAACGACCGCAGGTTCTTTAGCTTTATTTTAATTTAATTCTTTTGGCTCATTGGCGGGATCAATTTCTGACCAACCTTCGCGCAACTGTAAAATGATACCTTGCACTTCTTCTAAGCTGTGCGGATTATTATCCACAGCTACGCTGGCTAAGCGGCGAGTCATATAGTCATACAAGCCATCCAAGTTTTCAGCTAATTCACCGCCTAAACTTTTATCCAGGCTGTCTTGTAACAAACCTAAAATCGTTAATGTCGTGCCAACCGCTTCACCGCGCTGCGCAACATTGTTTTCTTGTTGGGCAATCAGTGCCTTGGAAATGCACTCTAAAGCACCATCGAGCAATAACTCTACCGCTTGGTAGGGAGTTAAATCTTGACCAGCAACTACAGAGTTGTACGTTTGAATTGATTTGCTCATGTACTTTTATCCTTATTAACCAATTTTGGTCAGAGTTATCATTGATTGGACTTGCGCTTTAAATAACAAACTGCGCATATCCACTAAATTTTCAGCTATACGCAGCGCTTCTTCCGATGACCAATGGCAATTATCCTGCCACTAAGCTCAACGTATCTTATCAAACAAATTCAACTGACTGATCTTCACAAAGCTCTGCTGCGCGGCCTCTAGCACTACGCTTTGAAAAGCCAGCTTAGATAAAGCTTCAGGGTAATCCACTTCACGCAAATCGGCTTGTACGCCTTTATTGACGATAGCAACATCTTCATTATGAGACAGAGTCGTTTCAATCACATTCATCCGCGCACCAATCTCACCACGGGTACTATCAATACTCACCATAGCGTGATCAATATTGGTCAATGCGGCGGCGACTGCACTGCGCGTATCAAGACGCCCTTCAGGGCTGTCAGTATTGTCTTCAAGAGCGACACGTAATTGTTGAATCGTATCCAATACGCCTTGTTTTTCACGACCTGGAATGGACTCAATAGTGACGCTTTCACCCCCGGTAGGCACGCCTTCAAACTGCAGGGTCATACCACGAAAGTTCAGGGTATCGGGGAGCTCATCATTGTTATCCAAGCGACCCGTTTGCAGCGCTGTAGCGCCTGTAGCATAAGGGCTAGCGAATATTTCATAATCTTTTGCGTCACCTGGCGGCGTGGCGGCTGGATCACCAAAAACCACTGTCACGCCATCTGCTGGAAACCCAGGATTACCCGAATAACTCAGCTCATCTTGTACCAAAGGCTTGGACACCGCTAAAGTCGAGTTAGCAGTGGGTGCGGTTAAAGTACTGTCTAAGCGCGCGGCGTTAGTGATATTTTCAAAGACCTGTTTACCATTATCACCAATGGCTATATTCAAGGAGCTGCCGATTTGTAAATTGCGCTGACCTTCATCACCTTTATAGTCGTAGCTGCCATCAGCTGCTCGCTCAAAGGGCTGGGTTTTACCCTGGAAGCCAGAAAACATATATTCGCCGCGAGCATTACGGGTGTTCATTAAACCTAACAGTTCATCTTCCCGCTCTTGCAATTCTGCGGCTAGCGCTTGGCGGTCATTTTGACTTAAAGAGCCATTACCCGCTTCGCCGGCGATTTCACGTACGCGCTGCATAATATTATTGATAGAGTTAAGCGTCGACTCTTCTTGCATCAAGCTATTATTGGCCGCACCTAAGTTGCCTTTATATTGGCTGAGCATATTTTCCTGCTGCTCTAACTGCATCAAGCGTACCGAAGCAACAGGGTCATCTGCAGGCGTTAAAATACGATTACCTGAGCTGATTTGTTGCTGAGTACGCATCGCATCAGCATAGTTACGCTGCAGCCCCTGTATACCGTTATTAAATGCTTGTAGGCTAGAAATACGCATGGCCTGACTCCTAATCGCTTCGGCTGCTTAACTGTGCAGCCCAAGCTTTTTTATCTAAGTGTATTCAGTAATGTATCGAACAATGAGCGCGCAACTTGAATCACTTGTGCCGACGCATTGTAATATTGCTCAAACTGAATCAAATTGGCCGCCTCTTCATCTAAGTTCACCGCGGAGAGTGAATTGCGACTATCCGTGGCTTGTTTTAAGATCGCACCTGTGGCGATATCATCACGTCTAGCCTGAGCAGTTAACGTGCCAACTCGCTCGACCATATCGCCATAGCCATCACCAAAGCTCATACCTGTGCTGGTACCGGTGATATTAGCGTCCACACCCACCACCTGTTTATTTTGCAGATCCGCCAATTTTAAGGCGTTGCGGTTATCTGATACGCCGTTTTTATTAAAATCAACGGTAAACTTATCACCGTCTTGTGGGCGGCCACTGATACTTTGGCTGACGGTAAAGCTTTGCTGTACGCCACCCACATTTACGTCAATGCTGTACTTGAGCTGATTGTTTTGTCCTGGGGTGATACCACCCGGTACAGTTTGCCCCTCAGCAGTCAGCATGGTGATGTTTACACCGGCAGGGTATGGCGTCTCAAGAACCATTGAACCCGAGGCTTCATTGTAACGTATACCAAGCGTACCAATAGCTTCAAGGGCCTCAATACTCAGTTGCTCATTGCCTGGATTGGTGAGATCAACAACACCCTCCAGCGTGGGCTGAGTGATAGCGCCATTACCCTTATTCTGTAAATCAGCGCTACTTTTAAAGGGCGCAGCAAAACCTAATTGTTCAGCCTGATTGAGTTCAGCAGAGATACCCGCAGCACCGCGACGCGTCGGTTCTAAAACAAAACGATCACCTTCATCCGGAGTACCACTGAGCTGCAAGGTAAAGCCTTGATCGCGGCCAGCACTGTCAGCAAAACTCAGCTCACCGGTCACTGGATCCGGTGTCACCGTTATTTCAGCGCCATCACTTAAACGCCGCGCAGTGTACTGACCACCCTCATAATCCAGATGATAATCACTGGTCGTCAGCAGCTGAGTATCGGTAATACGCATATCAGCGCTGGTATTACTGGTGTTATCGGCCATTGGACGGACGCGCAAGGCCATCTGGCTAGGATCGTTAATATCCTTAAATAAGTTCGCACCTACCTGCCCTTTCAGGTCTAAACCTTGACCCAACTGGCTGTTGACTTCATCACTGATACTTAGAGCTAAACGACCTAATGCATTGATCGAGGGCTCTAACACCTCACCGCGATAACGCAGCAAGCCCCCCACAGCACCACCGCTGATGCTATCGCTGATATTTTGTCGCGAACCACCACTGACAAATTCAACTTCAAAGGTGCTTGGATCACCACGACTCGGAACCGCCTGCAATTGATTGACCGTATGACCCACCACTAATGGCTGACCGCTCGCCACAAATACGTTAAAGCTATTGTCGTCTTGCTCCACCACACTCACACCAATATAGGTGGACAGTTGGCGCACGGCTTCATCGCGTGCATCTAATAAATCATTGGGCTTAGCACCGCCAGTAACCGCACTAGCAATAGCGTCATTTAAACCGCCAATGGTTTGTGCCAAGTTATTAATTTGCTCGGTACTGCTGACCAACTCTTTATTAATTGAGCTATTTTGCGCGTTAATGTTCTCGTATATATTATTAAAACGACGCGCTAAACCCTCAGCCTCAGCCAATACCAATTGGCGCGCAGGGATATTAGACGGGTCTTCGGCGGCAGTTTGTGTGGCGGAGAAAAATGCTTGCAGAGATGGATTGATACCCGTGGCAGTACCGGCCAGCAAACCATCCAGCTGCTCAACTTGGCTTTTATACGCCTGCACATCGCTACTGAGTGATGTGGTGGAACGCAGCTGTGTGGTTAAAAACTCATTATAGCTGCGGCGTACATCCGTGATGCTGGTACCCGAGCCAATATAACCGGCACCGGTAAACTGCGGCGTACGTGTTGCCTGCACGGTATCTTGGCGCGTATAGCCGGGTGTTTTAACATTAGTAATATTGTGCCCGGTCACTGCTAAATTAGTTTTAGCAGCATGTAATCCAGACATACCAATATTTAATAAATCAGCCATAATTCACCTCAAGCCCGTATGCTAGTACGCGGCGCAGCAGTACTTGCAACCTGCTGATAGCTTTGCATTTTTTGCGCAATTTGGGAAATTTTACGCGCGTATTGTGGATCAGTTGCATAGCCTGCTTGCTGCAATTCACTGACAAAACGATCAGGATTGGCCGTGGCTTGCAAGGCTTTGCCATACCGGCCATTGCTCTGCAGAAAATCAACATAATCATTAAAGCTCTGCTCGAACGATCCGTAACTACGAAAATCCGCCTTCTCTTTAACTTTAACGCCTTGCACATACTCAGATG
>DASRNZ010000194.1:0-6209 GCA_035647155.1 Thiopseudomonas sp. | reverse complement strand
GATATAAACGTAAGACTTCTGCTAAAAAAACAAACAATAAAGTACTGTGACCAATAAGCAGGGCCGTCAGCAGCCCATGAGTTTTCCAGTGGTTTAAGAAAAAGCTAACACCGATCATTACCCCATAGCCAATCAGCATGGTGATCAGAATACGGTTATACGCTTTCATTCCAGACAGAAATATAATAACAATCCACAAGTTACACAAAACCACAAAATTACTGAACATCGCAACTTTGTAGTACATTTCAGTACCTGAGAAAAGAGAGTAAATCACTAGAAAAGCAAATAAAGCCGCTGTTAACGTAACAACCAGCAGCACGCCCAACAAACTGGGCATAATGCTGTCATAGCGTTTCTCAAATAACCGATCTGAAATATAGCGCGTAAAAAACAACTGCAATCCACCGGTAAAAATCAGCGAACTGGCCATCAAGTAAGTGACCGAAATAAGAAACTGTCCGACCTCCCGTGCAGGTACCAAATACCCTAAACTTAAAAAGCCAATCACCATGACACTAATAATCGATAGCGCCCATGGCCCTGAACTGATCATTCCCGCATAAAGATAAGCACGTAAGGTTGCGCTGTAGGTATCTTTAGCCAAAATTTTACGTAGTTGAAAACCTATGCCAGCCATCTAGAGTCTCTCTATAGCGTGGTGATAAAGAGCACGGTAACGATCCAGCATAAGCGCCTCACCATAAAAGCGATTAACCCGTGCTAAACCATTGCTTTGCAGTGTTTGCCAATAATCATGGTCGCTTAAAATAGCGCAAATACTTCGCGCAACCGCCTGCGGATCAGCAATTTCAATCACTTCTCCCGCTGGGCCTATTGCTTGATCGTCTTCGCTTATTCCATACAGTAGTTCACGGCATGCACCCACATCTGTTGCCACCACCGGAGTGCCAGCCGCCCAGGCTTCTAAAATAACTAAAGGCTGAGCTTCACTAATTGATGTCAGCACCATGACATCCAGCTTCGGCAATATGTCTTTAATGTTTTGAAAACCCAAAAACTTAACCTGTTTTTGAAGCCCCAAACTGCTCACCAAACTACGGCACTCACTCACATAGTCGGGATCCTCTTCTTCAGGACCCACTATCCAAGCTTGCACCTGTGGAATGCTACTCACCACACTGCGTAAGCTACGAATGAATGTTTTAATGTCTTTAATGGGTACGATGCGTCCAATCAAGCCAATAATCGGCGTAGCATTAACCTGACGATTACTGATGACGCCTTGCCAAGCTTCTAACTTAATTCCATTGGGAATCACTTGGGTGCGCTGTGCATCTGCCCCATCGCTAATTTGACGCTGACGATTGCCCTCAAACAAAGAAATAATAGGATCAGCGGTTTGATAGATCATAAGACCAATGCGCTCAAAAAAACGTATCCACAATGTGCGTGTATAACTGGTATCAAAGCTTAAACCACCACGTAACGTTTTCTGATCTGGGTTTTCAGCAATCCACTGCGCTTGGGCAAGATCAATTTTTCGCTCTTTTGTGTATATGCCGTGCTCGCTCAAGATAAAATTACAACCCCAAAGCTTGTGCAGAATACACCCCATAAAGCCGGCATAGCCTGTTGAGATTGAGTGCACCGCACGGGCTCTGGGTAAACCATGGGCCAACTCAGTTAGCGCTAATAAAGGCGCTTGCATCGTGCGCAAAGTCCAGAAAAAATCAATAAAGGAAGGGTCGCTACAATCCTGCTCGTAACCTGCACATAAAACCTTCCAACTTGCTTGACTACGCATCACTACATCTTGGGAAAGCTCGCCTTGCACCAAAGCCTCAAGCATCTGCTCAGCCATTTGCGCGTTTGCTGCAGCGGGCGCATGTAAGAAGCGGTAAAAAACGTCTAAAGCATCTGAATTTTTAGGCTCTTTAACGCGCAATGGTAAGTCACTGTTTAGCAGCCAAGTGTCTTCCAAATAAATCTCTTCGATATGCTTAACATTATCTGGAATTGCGTATTGCTGCGTCGGATAAGCGTCACGGGCCCCACCAATAAATACAATCGAAAAGGTGACTTCGGGCATGCCTAAAATCATTTGATTGATCCAGCTTGAAACGCCACCACGCACATAAGGCCAAGTGCCTTCAAGCAATAGACAAATATCAGTGCTCGCGTCAGAAGTTTTTTGCGTTGGCATGCCAATACCCCATCAATTCATCAAAAGGATAGCGCTGTGCCAAGGCCTCCGGCAGCTCAGCAAGTAGCTTAGGAATATCTTGGTAACGACCCGCTACATACGCTGCTTGGGCTAAGTAAGGTACAACATGTTGCTTTTCCATACCCAAGACCAACGCCTGCTGAAACGCTAAAGCGGCATGCTCCCCGCGATTTTGCTTCAGCGCAATACGTCCGGCTAAAAGCGCCAACTCTGGAGTTTCTTTAAAAGCCATCGCCTGTTCAATATTATTCTGTGCTTGTTGCAAAATATGCTCCAACACGGCACCTTGCGCTAAACCTAAGTAAGCCAGCTCCCAGTAATTACTGGCAATCTGTCGATGCAGTTCGGCCCGATGCGCACCTTGTGCAGTTGGTAATTGGCTCAATACATTCTCTAGTTCTGTATTAATCTGTGTCTCATACTTATCCAGCATGGCATAAGCTAATAAACGGATATCATCTGCCGGATCACGCAAAACTTTTTTTAAGATTGGAATGGCATCTTGCTTATGCATATTACGCATAGCAAGCAAAGCCTTAAGTCGCTTTTCTTCGCTCACTTGCAAGCTTAAAACATCTTCCAAACCGCCATCATTAAATAAAGTTGAATCAAGTTTAATGAGCTGCCTATAAGGTAACTCTATTGATTCCTGCACGTCTAAGATGCGAGCTTTTCTACGCCTTGGAAAATGCAAACCAAATAAAATGCAAGTGACTAAACCAATTGCGCCCACCACTGGCATAAACAGCGTAATACTGAGCAAAAATAACAAGCTATAATGCGCTGGGTATTTGTATTTCTTTGGCAACATAAGCCAAACAACTAAAGCAATTAGAATGCTAGCAATAAAGTGTATTAATAATATTTTATAAATCGACACGGCCGATATAAAGCTTATTAAGCTGTCAATGCTAGACTGCCAATTGCTGTTCATTTAAGCCACACTCTTTATAAATAAATTTATTTAAATCTGCAGCGTTAGCTCGATCAAGTTGTAATGTTAAAACAGTTACATTCAGTTTAGCTAAATCCATATCTGGGTTTTGGTGCGCAACTAAAGCATTGATACGTTTAAGGTAGCTTTGCAAGCCTTGCTCTGCTGTTAAAGGCAAGAGCACCATTAACAAGTCATGATTACGGTTATTGGTGAGCTCAATCTGTAAATCAAGTCCGCGCTGACTTTGCTCAAGAAGTTGCTGTAATGCTTCATTTTTTGTATTCAACTCAAAAACGCATAACGCTGAACTGAGCTTATGTTTTTTTGAATTTAAGAAAGCACGTTGCAGTTGTTGAGAGAAATATTGCGCATGTGGATCAGTTAAGCGCAGGGCCTTACGTTCTTCGCCGTGTAACACATCTGCAATATACCCTGCCAGTAAGGTTAACAAGTTTAGGGTTTGCTCGGTCATGGAGAAAAATGGTATTTCAGCAATAGCTAACACACCCACTAACGTTTGTTCTGTATCCAGTAACGGCACACAAACTTTTAATTGTGATGGGTTAGCCCCTTGGTCTAAAACTTCATCACGAATACTGACTGTATGCTTATTTTTCAAACATGCTTGCAGCAAAATATCATCAACTGATAATTCCGGCATGTCTCCTATAGAAACTAAAGGTTTGAGTTCTAACTTCTGCTCCTGACCAACTACTTTATACAAACCTGCGGCAGTAAATGATCCGTAGCGAATAAATACTTGCATAGCATGCTCGGCAATCGCAGCAAGCTCGTTTTGTTGAGTGATATTTTCAGACTGCAATGCTTGGCGTAACAATAATAATGTATTACGCATACTGCGGTTATTGCCGGCAATCCTGAGCTCTAACTCATCATGGGAAACCTGTAGCAAACGGTATGAACGAGTAAAGTCATCTAGGCGGTACTGTCGATACTCATTAGCCATATAGAGTTTGGTTAGCTTTTTAAACCAAATATCACGAAATTCCCCGGCTAAAAATGTGCTCAACAACATTCCAATAATATAACTAATGGGCAAGCTGCTTTGCTGCGCTGTGCTGCTGACTAATAGCCCCAGCAACAATAAGCCAGCACTTAATAAACCTGGCAAAAAACCATAACGAACTGCAACCAATAGTGGAGCAAAAATCATCCATGGAAAATCTGCTGTGACCAACAACGGATCTTGGGGCGAATAGAGATACCCAAGTAGCATTGCTACAAGGGTCAGCATAACTGCTTCAAGCCAGTTGCCTAGCGTAACGGGACGCATAGGCACGGCATAGTCTTCATAAACAGAACGCATAACTATTGAATTCGCAATTGAGAAACAAGCTTATCCAGCACCTTTTGCGCACTCCCAGCTAAACTTTCACGTGACCAGCCCGAACGTGCGGCACTATTACTCCAAAGTGTTTGCCCTGTCATTGGATCAACTACTTGCAAGCTAATGCCCACAGCTGGCTCACCATCAAGGCCATTTTTATACTGCCACTCCTCAATGCTACCCGTGACAACATAGTCAAATCCTTGTTGACGAGCCCACTGCCAAGCACTCTCCAAACGTTTCTGATCATCCAATAAAGGCATACGCGCGCTTTGCGTGTGAGGGTACATATGGACTTGCACACCACGTTGATGCAGCACGCTTTGTAGTATTTGCTCAGTACGCTCCCCTGCTTGCGGTGCTTGTGAATAATTAACCACTGGTAATACTGCCCAACGGGCTTGCTGGTTAAACACTGCACCTTTATTACTGGTACTTACACTACAAGCACTGAGTAGCGCACTAAATAGAACGGCCGTTAAAATATGAATTCGCATGTTTTTAATTCCTCTAGCTATTTGTTTAACGACCAAAGCGTGCGCTATAACTCACACCGATCGTTCCGCCTGACTGACTATCAAGTTGACTTTTAGGAGCCGATTGATAGCCAAAAGTAAACGCTAATTCATCATCACCAAATACTTGCGTACCAATTCCGGCTGACAATGAATACGTCATTTTATTTTCTGGCCACTGGCGACCAATCACAGCATCCAGTATCCATGTGTATTGCGGCTCGGTACGATTTAAAAAGCCTGGCGTACCGCGCTGCAAGGTGGTTCCAAGGTAAGCATATTTATACTTTTCACTGAGCAGTGAGTTGGTATTAAAAGCTGTTTTATCTGCCGGGTTAACCGGTAAGCGAGTCAGTGTTTTATCGTTAAGATTATTTTTCTGATAATCAAAACCAGCTTTCACCAGCCAGGTAGGGTGCTCAAAGAAAATAGTATGTGCCAGCTGTAACTCAAACGCTTTACCGCTGCCGAGCTTTTCGTTATAGCGGGTTGCATAGTCATTTTTTTCAACCCCCCAAGAAAGCGAATCACGAGCAGTCATTTGTTGATTACCACGCAACCACAGGCTGTTTTTTTGCCCCAACACATACATAAACCCAGACTCATCGGTACGGTCTTGCCAGTCGTACCCTAAACTCAGGCTACTTTTTTGGGTGATTTGCCAATTGCGCGCAATGGATGCACCTGTGCGTGATTTAATGTCTGAATTACTGTGATTAATGCTTAAATCCAGACTGCCATTGTGCAGCTGCCGATTAAGCGCCAACTGCAGGTACTTTTCTTTAGCAAAATTAAAAGTACCTCGATTTTCAATTTTTAAATCCCCGTGCTCAGCATCGACACGTGCATACCAACGGTCATTTATAGCGTGGGCCGCGGTGAGTTTTACGCCGCTGTACACTACGCCGCCAAAGTCTCGCTGCTGCCAACCCACTTGCATGCCTTGCGGGTAGGCTTTTAATTCCTCTAGAGCTTGCTGGCGCAACTGATCACGGGTGCTTGCTGGATGTTCATCGCCGAGTTCGGAAAGAGCTAAAGCACCTGCCGCATGACGGGAATTTAATGCCTTTAATGCAGCCACTTGCTGTGCTTTAGGAATACGCTGACTGACCAATAAACGCTGCACTTCAGCTAAGTTAAAACTGCGTAGCGCTTGTTCAATTTGCTCATAATCATTGATCAGTAGTTTTTGCTGCTTCGCCCATGTTAGCCAAAAGGTTT
>DASRNZ010000193.1:0-33062 GCA_035647155.1 Thiopseudomonas sp. | reverse complement strand
GAGGTGCCATAGGCGACATAAATCCGGCCATTATCAGCAGGCTTATAGACGAGGCCAGCACGACCGCTAAATTTCTTGTCTTCAGTGCGGTACTTATCGGTAAGGCCGGTTTTTACTGTAGTTTTTTCAAAGTCACCATTGAGCCAGTCATAACGCAAACCCAGGTTGATGTCCCATTGCGGCGTTAGGCTAATGGTGTCAAAGGCATACAGCGCTTTATTGGTCAGATGGGTTTCAGTGTTATCTAAAGAAGTACGCTGCGCAGAGCCGGAGTAGTAACCGGGCGGATTGTATAAATCATAATCGATACCAGTGAAATCAAACGCATGGTTGTATGCTTCACGCTCGTACGTTTCGCGCGACACTTCACCACCCGCAACCCAACTGTGCTGCATACCGAGCAACTCATTCTCGCCAATCAGGCTGAGTTGGTTGATCCACATTTGCGATTCAACATCACGACCATAAGCTTGTGGCCCTGCTGGTTTGTAACGGCCTGGCGGTAAACCTGTAACATTCACATGCGCAGCAGAAATAATAGTATCGCGATCAATGCGGCTGTAACGGGTTAAGTTCTGTACTTGTAATGAGTCATTGATATCGTGCTCAAACTTAATGGTGAACGCATCGCTGGTAATTTCTTCTTTATCAAAGTTACGAAAACCAAAATAATCATCACGGCTCACGCCTGCCAGCTTCTTACCATCACGGGCCGGTACACCGTAATCGGGCAAGTTATCATCGACTTGGTGGAAATAACTGAGCGTGAGACGCGTAGCATCACTTAAACCAAATAAGACCGATGGTGCAATGCCCCAGCGTTTACGCTCAATATCATCGCGGCCTGGTACATCGTTTTCATGCGCCATTAAATTTAAGCGAAACGCACTGTCAGTACCCACGCCTTCTAAACGTTGATTGGCATCTAGAGTCATGCGGTGGTAACCATCCGTACCTAAGGAAGCGCCCAACTCAACAAAATCACGTTGGCGTGGCGCTTTACTGGATTGGTTAACGCTACCGCCAGTCGTACCGCTGCCGCCGAATACGGAGTTGGGACCTTTAATCACTTCAACTGATTCAATATTAAAGGTATCGGTACGATTGGTTTGTGTACTGTCGCGCAAACCATCGATTTGCATATTGGCATTGGCACTGAAGCCGCGAATATTGATGCTATCGCCAGAACCGCCACCGCCCTCACCTGCGTTAAAGGTAATACCTGAAACATTACTTAAGACTTGGCGCAAGCTCAACGCTTGTTGCTCTTTGATCACTTCAGCAGGAATTACTTGAATAGTTTGCGGCATATCCAGCAAGGGTGCCGTGTTTTTCACTGAAACAGAATGAGTCGTGCGATACGCAGGGGTCTCGCCCACAACAGTTTGTGAGTCGAGTTCAACCGCCGATGTGTTTTCTTGGGCTACAGATAAGTGGCTGGCCGACGCAATAGCAATACCTACGGCAGTGACCAACAAGGAACGCGGTTGTTTTTTTGAAGAAACGATTGATGCAGGCAAGGGAAGTCCTCCTCTTTATGGGAGGAGGAACTTTAAATGATAACCGTTAGCATTACCATTACTTTGTTGATCTATATCAACAAGACCTGGTTATAAGGATTGCGCCTTACAGGTAGTAGGACTTCAACGGCGGAAAGCCATTAAACTCCACCGCACTGTAACTGGTGGTGTAAGCACCTGTGGATAACCAGTAGAGTCGATCTTCGCTGGCTAAGTTCAGTGGCAAACCGTATTTGTAGTTTTCATACATAATATCGGCACTGTCACAGGTAGGACCGGCGATGACTACATCTTCCAACTCGCCCTGTTTTTCAGTCCAGATGGGGAACTTAATGGACTCATCCATGGTTTCAATCAAACCTGAAAACTTACCTACATCGGTATACACCCAGCGCTCAACGGAGGTGCGTGATTTACGTGATACCAGTACCACCTCACTGACCAAGATGCCTGCGTTAGCAATTAACGAGCGGCCTGGTTCAAGAATAATCTCTGGCATTTCATCACCAAAATCCTCTTGTAGAAAGCGAGTGATTTCTTCAGCATAGGCTTGCAAAGTATTGGTTTTGTTCAAATAGTTGGCTGGAAAACCGCCGCCCATATTGATCATTTGTAAGCGAATACCATCCTCATCACGCAAGCGCTCATAGATGATTTTCACTTTACCAATCGCCGCATCCCATGAACCGATTTCACGCTGCTGTGAACCCACATGGAAAGATACGCCGTAAGGCACTAAGCCTAACTCGCGCGCCAGCACTAGTAAGTCCATGGCCATATCGGTTTGGCAGCCAAACTTGCGTGATAGCGGCCAATCCGCTGAGGCTGAACCTTCAGTCAGAATACGTACATAGATTTTCGAACCGGGTGCGGCTTTAGCGATATTGCGCAAATCTGCTTCTGAGTCAGTGGCGAACATACGCACACCCTTCTCATAGAAATAACGCACATCACGGGCTTTTTTAATGGTATTACCAAAACTAATTTGCTCAGGCTTCACACCACAGGACATTACCTTATCCAGCTCATAGATCGAGGCAATATCAAAGTTCGAGCCTTTATCATTGAGCAACTTAGTGATTTCGATAGCTGGGTTGGCTTTCACTGCATAATAAATTTTTGCAAAAGGAAAGTTTTCTGCAATTTCATCGTAAGCGCGAGCGATGGTTGCTGTATCAATCACCACAAATGGGGTTTCATGTTGATCAGCAAACGCCTTCATCTTTTTAAAAGTTTCAGGCGCGAAGTAATCTTCCACATTAATGGACATAAAGGAACTCCTCTCCGGGTCATGGCAAAATCAAGAAAATAAGGGATTTAATCTGAACGCCGAATCCGTTTCCCCACTTTGGTTCGCCTACTTCCCAAGGCATGTCGCCGATGATGTATAGCTTTAAAAGCTATCAACCTCTCGTCGTCAGTACTTGAGCCGGATGGATCGTTTCAGCATGGGCGTTCTAGGCGCGCACTTTAGGGCTATGTCGCTGGGATAGCAACCTTAAAAAATGCATTTTAAGATTAATTTATTATAAGTAATTTAGAATAGTCAAATCTTAGTCATAAACATAACACTGGCTGCGTCTCCATGCGAATTCAAATGACTGACATGCTGTTTATAGGACTGTACAGCATGTCAGCATCAGCACTTAAGCCCTAAAACGATTCACCAACTCATGCAGCTGCTCTGATACACCTTGTGAGCTACGGATGCTATCAGCGCTCTCTTCAGTGCGCTCTAAGCTGCGATTGGCCAGTTCAGAAATCTCTGCAACTTGGCGATTCACTTCTTGCGACACCATGGCCTGCTCTTCAACAGCAGTGGCCATTTGCTCCGACATTGCAGAAATCTTGCTAACGGCCTCTACAATGCCCAGCAACATACTTTCAGACTCAACCACGCGCTGCAGACCTAACTCAGCATCAGCTGCACCTTCCTCAGCCACCACAACTGAAGCTGCCGCTTGAGCACTGAGATTTTCAACAATATGACCAATATTTTTCGCTGAATCACGAGTGTTCGACGCCAATAAACGCACTTCATCAGCCACCACCGAGAAACCACGACCGTGCTCACCAGCACGCGCCGCTTCAATCGCTGCGTTAAGAGCGAGTAAGTTGGTTTGATCAGAAATCGTTTCAATCGATGCTGCGGCACGCGCAATCGCATCAGTTTGTTGCGCCAGCTGTTTAACTGCTTGACCAATATCAGACACTGTACCGCGCAACTGTTCGATCGAAGTGCGGGTAATATGTGCGATCTCAACACCTTGGTTGGCTAAATCACTGGAGTGATCGGCTTGGCCCGCAGTTTTTTGTACGTTTTCTGAGATTTCATGAATCGCTAGCGACATTTCCTGCATCGCCGTAGCAACTAATTCAGTTTGCTGGGTTTGATTAATAATCTCACCACGTGCTGTTTCAGTCAGTGCTAAGCCGCGACGAGATTCGTCAGTCACGTGGCGCGACGCATCTTCAATACGCGTTAAAACGGTATCCAGGTGCGCACGCAAACTCATCACACCCACCATAATAGTACCGGCGGCACCACTCTGATTGGTGTACGAACTCACCGCAAGGGGGTGCATAAAGACACCTTTTAATTCTTGACTAATACTGTGCAAATCTTGCTTATGCTGATAGTTAAGAATGCCACCAAATACTACCAACGCTACGGCTAGCCACAGCGCACTCACCATCGGTGATAGTGTGTAACCTAAAATAACAGCAGGGATAATCAAAGCCACAGCAATCAGCAGATGCGTTACAGAGCGAGGTACCTGTAATTGGAAAGCATTGCGACGCATACGCTCATAGAGTTTTTCTGCTCGCTCAACATCAAGACGCGCGGGATGCGAGCGCACTGACTCATAACCCACCACTTGACCGTTTTCAGTAATGGGTGTCACATACGCACTGACCCAGTAAAAATCGCCATTTTTACAGCGGTTTTTCACCATTCCCATCCAAGGACGGCCTGCTTTAAGATGCTGCCACATCACCTCAAATGCTTCTTTAGGCATATCTGGATGACGGACGATATTGTGATGCTGCCCCACCAACTCAGCACGAGAAAAGCCACTGATTTTTTCAAAACCATCATTGCAGTGGGTAATCACACCCTGTAAATCAGTACCTGAGATCAGCTTTACATCCGGAGCAAAGTGCTGCTCGCGCTGAGTTGTTGATCGATTGTTTTTCATAGCAGCCGCCTTAAATATCTCTACGCATAAAATAGTGTGCTGAATTCGCTCAAGCTACCTGACTTCTTCGTCTAAACCACAATTGACTTGAAACCAATAACCCTAGCTCACGCCTAACACTGTCCGTACAACATAAAATTTCTGTTCAATGATCAATCGATGTTATGACTGATCATTGACACACCATCATTAAAAAGCCCATTCACACATAGACAAGCACTTACTGTACCAACGGAGCAACACTGCATACGCCAGATAGGTTTTCATTTAATACTTGCCAAGGTTATTGCTCACTTAAAAAACTGATACAGCAGCTTACAACCGGATCAATTGTTATGTTGTATCGGCAGCATAAACTACAACTTTAGTGGTGCTAGTAATTATACGCTATAAAATGCTGGCACCGTTCGGGAAAACCAGAACACACTTAATAGCCCTTCTTAACGGCAGACTCAGCGCTATACTGAATATTGAGAGTTGCTCTTTGATACTGCTAACTCTTCATTCTCAACAGACTAATAAGCACTATAACTGACTCGAGAAAAACCAAAGCACTGCACATCAACACGTATTGTTATCATCCCCCAAAAGATATATTATAACATTCTGTTTTTAACGCACCTGATAACCATGACCCGTCCACTTCCTGATATTTCATTAGACACACAAACTCATATCCATACGCCCATCAACTGGGTGGGTATGGATCACATTGATCTACCCCTGCACTTTGCTGAAGACCAGTCACAGACCTCTAACGCACTCACCACGCAAGCCTGCTTTCAGGTTGACCTGGGAGCTGAAAAAGTTAAAGGCATCCATATGTCACGCCTTTATCAACTGCTAAGCGAACTTGCAGTAGTACAACCCATTACACCCAGCGCTCTGTTAGCCACTCTAAATAAAGCCATTGCTGGGCAACAAGAAGCACTGTCCTCACAAGCACGCTTAATTTTGAGTTTTAACTTATTACTCAAGCGTTCAGCCTTACTCAGTGCCGGCCTGGGTGGCTGGAAAAGCTATCCAGTACAACTGCACGTACAATTGTCACCTGCTGGATTTAAGCTCAGCGCAGAAGTGAAGGTGGGCTACTCATCCACCTGCCCTTGCTCTGCTGCATTAGCGCGCCAACTCTTATCTGAGCACTTCGCTGCCACCTTTGCTGCCACTGAAACCTGTCAGGTCGATCAAGTTGCCCAGTGGTTACAACAACACGGCAGTTTTGCTACACCGCACAGTCAACGCAGCCAAGCTACAGTCAGTGTCAGCATCAACCCAGACGCGGCGCAATTAGGCTTGGTGTCTTTAATTGATGTCATTGAAGGCGCTCTCACCACCCCACTGCAAACAGCTGTTAAGCGTATTGATGAACAAGAGTTTGCCCGTCTTAACGGCCATAACTTAATGTTTGTGGAAGATGCCGTACGCCGAATTCAACAGGCATTAACTGGGCGATACACTGCGTTCTCAGCTACTGCACGACACTTAGAAAGCCTGCATGCGCACGATGCCATCGCCTCCATTGAGCAAACAGCCACACCAACCCATAACCGCTCCCTTTAAGCCCAGCACTGCGTTGTCCTATGGCACACAGATTGTTCAGCATAAATTTCATGCAAGGAAAAAACATGTCTACTCAGCTCCCCGTCACAGTGCTATCTGGCTTTTTAGGTGCCGGTAAAACCACTCTACTTAATCATATTTTAAAAAATCGTGAAGGCTTACGCGTAGCGGTAATCGTCAATGATATGAGTGAAATCAATCTCGATGGCAGTGCAGCACAGCACGGCGTTGAGCTTAATCGCGCTGAAGAGCAGTTGATCGAAATGAGCAATGGTTGCATCTGCTGCACCTTGCGTGAGGATTTACTCAAAGAAGTAGCCGCTCTGGCACAACAAAACCGTTTTGATTATTTATTGATTGAATCCACCGGCATTTCTGAGCCATTACCAGTGGCAGAAACCTTTACCTTTACCGATGAAGCCGGTCACAGCCTATCGGATCTCACTCGCCTCGATACCATGGTCACAGTGGTGGATGGCATCAATTTTTTAACCGATTATCACGCTGCACAATGGATTGGCGAACGTGAAAACGATATTGCAGAAGATGATGAGCGTGCCATCACTGACTTACTGGTTGAGCAGGTAGAATTTGCTGATGTGATTTTAGTCAGTAAAACCGATCTAATCAGCCAAGCTGCCTATCAAGAACTGGAAGCGATTTTACGTTCACTCAATACCCAAGCCAAAATCTTACCCATGCGCATGGGCGATATCCCGCTAAAAGAAGTGCTCAATACCCACGCCTTTAATTTTGATCAAGCCGCGCAAGCACCCGGCTGGCTCAAAGAAATGCGCGGCGAGCATATTCCAGAAAGTGAAGAGTACGGCATTGCCTCACATGCATGGCAAGCACGTCGCCCGTTACATGCGGGGCGCTTTCATAACTTTTTAAATCAAGAATGGTTAAATGGGCGTTTATTGCGTTCCAAAGGCTATTTCTGGCTCGCATCCTGCCCTGATCTGGTGGGCAGTTGGTCACAAGCCGGCGGCATGATGCGTTACAGCTATGCCGGTCAATGGTGGGCGAGCGTGCCGCGTACTGATTGGCCGCAGGATGCAGAGAGTTTAAAATCCATCGAAGAAAAGTGGCAGGACAACGTCGGTGACTGCCGCCAAGAGCTGGTCTTTATTGGCCAAAATATCAACTTTAAGCAGCTCGAAGACGACTTAGCCGCCTGCTTGCTAACGGATGATGAGTTTGCGCAAGGCCCAGCTGTGTGGCAAGAATGGGCCGAGCCCTTTGACTTAGGCGGCACACTGCAAGTCGCATAAAGCCATTGCGGTGACCTAGACACTGACTCGGTCACCGCACTCAATTCACTCTATACAACTAACGAACATCAGACATAGGCGCAACCAACTGACGTCAGTTGGTTAACACTGCAGTCTGATTACTCTCCGCCTAGAAACCCACCGGACTGGCGATTCCACAAACGTGCATACAGACCGTTTTTCGCCAAGAGCTCTGAGTGACTACCGACTTCGACAATCTGACCTTGATCCATCACCACCAAGCGATCCATAGCGGCAATCGTAGATAAGCGGTGCGCAATGGCAATCACAGTTTTATCAGCCATTAACTCATACAGACTTTCTTGAATGGCCACTTCCACTTCCGAGTCCAAGGCACTGGTGGCTTCATCTAATAATAAGATCGGTGCGTCTTTGAGCATCACCCGAGCAATAGCAATACGCTGGCGTTGACCACCGGAGAGTTTCACCCCGCGATCACCCACATGCGCATCTAAACCGCTGCGCCCTTCAGCATCTGATAACGACGGAATAAACTCAGCCGCCTGCGCACGCTCCACTGCTAAGCGCAAATCTTTTTCAGAGGCATCCGGGCGACCATAAACAATATTGTCGCGCACCGAGCGGTGCATTAACGACGTATCTTGCGTGACCATGCCGATATGCTGGCGTAAGGATTGCTGAGTAACCTTGGCAATATCTTGGCCATCAATCAGTATTTGACCGCTCTGCACATCATAAAAACGCAGCAAGACATTGACTAAAGTGGATTTACCCGCACCAGAGCGGCCGACTAAACCAATCTTCTCACCGGGTTTAATATGTAGATTAAAGTCACTCATCAACGGCTGGCCGTTTCTATAAGCAAAGCCCAACTGTTTAAACTCAATTTCACCGTGCGGCACTTTCAGTTCAGTGGCATTCGGCGCATCCAGTAATTTCACTGGCGTACTGATGGTATTCATACCATCTTGCACAGTACCCAGATTTTCAAACAACATAGTGGCTTCCCACATAATCCAGTGGGATAAGCCAATTAGACGTAACGACATAGCAATCGCTGCGGCCACCGCACCCACACCAATTAAATCCTGCTGCCATAAATACAAACTCAGCGCTGCAGTACCGCCAACCAACAGCATATTCAGCGAATGATTGAGCAGCTCTAAATAACTGACCCAACGCATTTGCGCATGCACTGTGCCCATAAACTCTTGCATGGCTTGTTTGGCATAACGCGCTTCACGGCCACCATGTGAGAACAGTTTAACCGTAGCAATATTCGAGTAAGCATCAGTAATACGCCCGGTCATTAACGAACGCGCATCGGCTTGATTACTGGCCAACTGAGCCATACGTGGCACAAAAAGCCTTAAAATAACGCCAAAAATTACTAACCAAGCAACAAAAGGCAGCAACAGCCAAGTATCAAAGCTCATTAAAATAACCGCTGTTGTGAGGAAGTAAATCACCACATACACCAGCATTTCTGCACAACTCATAATAGTGTCACGCACTGCTAATGAGGTTTGCATGACCTTGGCAGAAATCCGTCCAGCAAATTCATCCTGGTAGAACTGCATACTTTGGCTGAGTAACAATTGGTGAAACTGCCAGCGCAAACGCATTGGCAAGACACCCTGCAAGGTTTGAAAACGCACATTACTGGCCAACAACACCCACAATGGACTCAGCACAATCACTGCTAACATGGCCAGCAGCGGCGTACTTTTGGCGGCCCAAAGTTCAGCAGGACTGTACTGAGCGAGCCAATCAACAATCAAACCCATCATCTGAAATAAGACGGCTTCAAATACGCCAAGACCGGCATTAAACAGCACCAGCACTAATAGCCACGGCCAAGCACCGCGCGCGCACGCCGTAATAAAATGAAAAATCGTCAGCTGTTTAGGCGCCAGTGTTTCCTCAGGGTAGGGATTTATCCGCCGCTCAAACCAATCAAACCAAGCCATATACAACCTTGCCAAATAAAGTGATCTACACAGGTGATAATCAAGTCAATAACACCCTGCAGTTAAGTCATTCATTCTAACCTAATCAATGATTAAGACTTAGGATTAGCGCCTTTATAGGATTTAATCGGTGATTCAGCACGCCTATTTCCAACTTGATCACTAACTCCGCTATAATTACCGACTAATTTTTGAACTCTTTTTATTTGAGGCGCTATCAGCATGAGCAAACAGGCTGCCGAAGTTGCGAAACGTCGTACGTTCGCTATTATTGCCCACCCGGACGCCGGTAAAACCACCATTACCGAACGCTTATTGCTGATGGGACAGGCCATTTCCGTTGCTGGTACGGTCAAATCACGTAAGTCTGACCGCCACGCCACCTCAGACTGGATGGCGATGGAGCAGCAACGGGGTATTTCCATTACCACCTCAGTGATGCAGTTTCCTTACCGCAAGCACATGGTCAACTTGCTCGACACCCCAGGTCACGAAGACTTCTCCGAAGACACCTACCGTACCCTTACTGCGGTCGACAGTGCCTTGATGATGATCGACGGCGGTAAAGGGGTTGAGCCACGCACCATCGCCTTGATGAATGTCTGTCGAATGCGTGACACGCCGATTATCAGCTTTATCAATAAAATGGACCGCGATATTCGCGACCCCATTGAGTTGCTGGATGAAATTGAAGCGGTGCTGGGTATTAAAGCTGCACCCATCACTTGGCCGATTGGCTGCTACCGTGAGTTTAAAGGCGTGTATCACCTCACCGAAGATGTGATTTATGTCTACACCTCAGGTCACGGTCATGAGCGTACCGATAAGAAAATCATTAAGCACCTCGACAGTCCAGAAGCTCGCGCGCATATCGGCGACCTCTACGATAAATTTGTTGAGGACCTCGAGCTGGTTCAAGGCGCTTGCCATGAATTTGATCATGATGAGTTTATGCAAGGCAAGATGACTCCGGTCTTCTTCGGTACGGCCTTGGGTAACTTTGGTGTGGACCACGTTCTAGATGCTTTTGTGGATTGGGCACCAGCGCCACAGCCTCGTATGGCATTGGAGCGTGAAGTACGCCCAGAGGACGAAAAGTTCAGCGGCTTTGTGTTTAAAATTCAAGCCAATATGGACCCTCGCCACCGTGACCGTATTGCCTTTATGCGCGTGTGCTCAGGTAAATATGAGCAAGGCATGAAAATGCGTCATGTGCGCATCAATAAAGAGATTCGTATTGCCGATGCTCTGACCTTCTTCTCCAGTGAACGTGAGCGTTTAGAAGAAGCCTATGGCGGCGATATTATTGGTCTGCACAACCACGGCACCATTCAAATTGGTGACACCTTTACCGATGGTGAAGAGCTGTCCTTTACCGGTATTCCACACTTTGCGCCGGAACTGTTCCGCCGCGTGCGTTTGGCTGACCCATTGCGTGCTAAGCAACTACGCCAAGGCCTGCAAGAACTGGCCGAAGAAGGTGCAACACAAGTATTCTTCCCGCAGCGCAACAACGACATTATCCTGGGTGCCATTGGTGTGCTGCAGTTTGATGTGGTCGCCAGCCGCCTGAAAGAAGAATACAAAGTGGAGTGTATTTACGAAAATATTAACGTCTGGTCGGCACGCTGGATTGAATGTGATGATAAGAAAAAGCTGCAAGAGTTTAAAGATAAAGCCCATGAAAATTTATCCATTGATGGCGGTGGGCACCTGACCTATCTGGCACCCACCCGCGTGAATCTGAGCATTATGGAAGAGCGCTGGCCGGATATTAAGTTCTTGTCGGCACGTGAATCGCACTAGTTTCAAGCAATCTGCCTAGACGGCTAGGTCTGTGAGTGTCATCTTAAAAGCGAAGGTTTAGCCTTCGCTTTTTTGTTGGAGCGATTTATGTTGTTGATTGATAGCCACTGCCATTTAGACTTCCCAGCCTTTGATCACGACCGTGAAGCGGTGATCACTCAGAGCAAAGCACTGGGTGTGAAGAAGATGATTGTGGTCGGCATTACACGCCAGCATTGGCCACGCTTGTGGCAAACGGTGTGCAATAGCGATGACTTATACGCAGCTTTCGGACTGCATCCTTACTTTCTTGCTGAGCATCAAGACAGTGACATTCAAGCTCTGCGCGAACAACTGCAACGCTACCAGCATCACCCTAAGTTCTGTGCAGTCGGTGAAATCGGTTTAGATTTCTTTCTCAAAGACTTAGATCCAGCACGACAGATTAATCTATTTGAGCAACAAGTCGCCCTCGCAACTGAGTTTAATTTGCCAGTGATTATCCACTCGCGCCGCGCCAATGCGCAGGTCACCGCCATCTTAAAAAAGGCTAAATTGCCACGCGCAGGTATTATTCATGCGTTTTCTGGCAGTTATGAAGAAGCAATGGAATATATCAAGCTGGGTTTTCTACTGGGCTTTGGCGGCGCGGCAACCTGGTCGCGGGCCACGCGCTTACAGTCAGTCTTAAAACGCTTACCCCTCGACAGCATTGTTTTAGAAACCGATAGTCCCGATATGCCGCCCGAGTGGTTGGCAGGCCAACGCAATAGCCCTGAGCAATTACCTAGAATTTGTCAGTATCTGGCGCAGACTTACGGTGTTTCCAGCCAAGAGTTTGCCGCGCGTACCACGCAAAATGTACAACGCCTATTTGCGTGGGCAGCTTAGAAAATCAATGAGAAAGTTTGACAACGCTGCACTAGCACTTTTAACTAAGCCGTTATATATACGTCATCCTTATATTGTGCTGATCACTGGCGCTGTATATTTGCGTTCTTTACATAGGTTTAACAATGAAACGCTTTGTTATCTTTTGCGTCGCACTGCTGAGCTGCATTGGCTTAGCAGCGACTTGGTATGTGCAACAAAAACTTCCACAACGCAGTGGTCATCTGCATTTAGCTGAGCTCACCGCTGGCGTTGATGTGCACTATGACGAACGTGGCGTACCGCATATTCAGGCGCAAAACGAGCTGGATGCCTACCGAGCACTGGGCTATGTGCATGCTCAAGATCGCTTGTTTCAAATGGAAATTATGCGCCGCTTAGCTCGTGGTGAATTGTCTGAAATTCTAGGTGAGAAAACTGTCAAAATCGACCGTTTATTTCGCACTTTACGCCTGCATCAACACGCACAGCAATATGTACAGAAACTCGATAATAACAGCGCACCGGTGCAGGCCTTACAAGCTTATTTAGATGGTATTAACCAGTTCCAAACGCAAGGTGCTAAACCGCTTGAGTTTGATCTTCTGGGGATTAGCCCGCGCCCTTATACGCTGGAAGACACCATCAGCATCGCCGGCTATTTAGCCTATAGCTTTGCTGCTGCCTTTCGTACTGAACCGACCCTAAGCTATATCCGCCAAGAACTCGGCGAAGACTATTTAGCTATATTTGATCTCGAAACACCCAGTGCAGGGGCTTTACCTCCGTCAGCGCAACTGACACTGAGCAATGCAGACTGGACACATCTGCACAGTGTCGCGCAACTCAGTCAAGAAGCCTTATTTGATGCCGGTTTACCGCAGTTTGAAGGCAGTAACGCTTGGGTGATGGATGGCTCAAAAACGGCCAGCGGAAAACCCCTATTAGCCGGTGATCCACATATTAACTTTTCTGTACCCGCAGTCTGGTATGAAGCTCATCTACAAGCACCTGACTTTGAGCTCTACGGTCACTTCCAAGCACTCAACCCCTTTGCTCTATTAGGCCATAACCACGATTTTGGTTGGTCAATCACCATGTTCCAAAATGATGATCTAGATTTTATTGCCCTGAAAGGCAACCCAGAGGATCCGCAGCAAGTTTGGCACAATAATGAGTGGCAAACACTCGATAGCCAGACTCAGTGGATCGCTATTAAAGACCAAGAACCCGAAAAGATGACGCTGTATCACTCAGCCTACGGTCCGATTATCAATGATATATTCAATCAAGACAGCGGCGACACCCCCATTGCCATGTGGTGGACTTTTCTAGAAACAGAAAACCCTATTCTGGATGCCTTTTATGAACTCAATCGCGCCAACACCTTAGATAAAGCACGCCAAGCCGCCAGCAAAATCCATGCGCCGGGACTGAATATAGTCTGGGCCAATACAGAAGGAGATATCGCTTGGTGGGCGGCAGCTAAAATGCCGATTCGCGACCCCTCAGCACAACCTGCGTTTATCCTTGATAGCCAAACAGCGGCCAGTAAAAAATATGGCTTTTACCCTTTTAGTGATAATCCCCAGGAAGAAAACCCAGCCCGCGGTTATATTGTTTCGGCAAATTTTATGCCAGCCTCACCTAACAAAGTGCCTTTGCCGGGTTACTACAATTTAGCGGATCGCGGCGCACAATTAATTGAGCAACTCAGCCAGCCCGAGATCAAATGGGACACTCAAAACAGCCAAGCTATACAGCAAGGTGATCGCACCGGTTATGCACAGCGTGTCATCGGCCCTTTAGTGGATGATTTGCTAGCAAGCGCTCGCGGTAATGGCGAACGCAAACTGATTGAGCAATTAAATGCTTGGCAAGGTGACTACCCTGTTGATGGCTATCTAGCGACGGTCTTTACTGAATTCACCTACCAGCTGTTGCAAGCGACTTTGCTGGATGAACTGGGTCAGGATATTTTCACTAATTTACTCAACACGCGCATTATCGATAGCGCCCTACCCTTATTAGTGGCTGACCCACATTCACCCTGGTGGAATAATCACCGCAGCGGCGAACAACAAACACGCCAACAGGTGGTGGCTCAAGCGTGGCACGTCACACTACAGCATTTAAATAACACCTTTGGTGCCAATCCAAAGAACTGGCTCTGGGGCCAAGCTCACACTTTGACGCATAACCATCCGCTGGGTCAGCAATCACCCTTAGGCCTGCTCAATATCGGCAGCTTTGCCACACCAGGTGGCCATGAAATGCCCAGTAATTTTTCCAGTGGCTACGGCAGTGCTCCGTGGAAGGTTGAGTACGGCCCCTCCACTCGCCGCATTATTGATTTTGCAAGCCCGGAAAAATCGCTAGGGATCAATCCACTTGGACAAAGCGGTGTCCGCTTCGACAGTCACTACGCAGACCAAGCCGAAGTCTATATACAGGGTCGTTATTTTCAACAGCATCTGACGGATAAAGACATTCAGCAATACACAAAAAGCACCTTACGCTTGCTGCCGCAATAATTTATATTAAACGGCTTCAAGTTTGTACTGATAGCGTTTAACTCCAAACTCGCAGACAGGGCAAATATAAAAAACGCTCAACACAGTATTTTATAAACTGTATGCATTACACAGAGCTATATATTATATAACTCTGCTAAAAAGGACCGCGGCATGACAACAAACAACCAAGACTTTAATAGCTGGTGGGCACGTACAGGTGAATGGGTTGAAGAACCTAACCAGCGCCGTGGTGGTGAAAGTGGCGTGCAGCTTCTTGCACCCGAAACACCAGAGCAACCTTGGCTCTATAGCAAACGCCAAACCAATCATATGTTTTATTCTTTGCGCTACCCCTTCGGTCACCCCACCGCATTGCGTGAAAAAAATGCTATACAAGGCTTAGAGCGCTTGGGCGCTAAGGCGCCAAAGCTCGTGTTTTATGGTGCCATAAAAAAAGGTAAAGACTGGCATGCGCTCTTGGTAACCGAAGCACTGACAGGCTTTGTCGATTTAGACCAATGGTATAGTCAGCAACGCACCCAACCTGCTGATAGCGCGACCATTTCATCAGTATTGCAGGAAGTGGCTAACAACTTTTATAAAATGCACACAGGTGGGTGGCAACATGGCTGCTGCTACTCAAAACATATTTTTGTCAAGGTTAATCCTGCGCATGCACCGCAAGTCGCTTTTATAGATTTAGAAAAAGCCCGACGTCGCTGGCCAGCCCATCGTGCAGCACTGCACGATATCAAACAGTTTGGCCGTCACCGTGGTGCTATGCCAGAAGAGCATTGGCAGATTTTTTTAGAGCACTACTGCAACCTAAATCCAAAGTTACGTTCTAAGCTTACTTAACTTTTTCAGCTGCGCGCAGCTAGATAATCCTTCCCATGCTTTATAGGCGTTATTCATGCTTGCTAGCTCTTCTCACGTAAAGAAAACACGTATGACTTTAAGATCTCACTTACTCTTCACTGCAGCCAGCATGATGCTGTGTCTGATCTTATTAACAGTTTTACGTGGCCTGCTCTTGGCTTATAACCATGAAATGCTCGGCAGTACCACCAGCGCCGATCTGCTTGAAGCCTTTAGCAATGGCCTACGTTTTGACTTGCGCTTAGTCGTCTATATTAGTATTCCTCTAATGCTGGGCATTGTGATTCCATGGCTGATGAACAAGCGCCGTCTATTAGTTGCTTGGCTGACCATCAGTGCTGCTATTAGTATTTTACTGGGCATCGTTGAACTGGATTTTTATCGCGAGTTCCATCAGCGTCTCAATAGCTTAGTCTTCCAGTATCTCAATGAAGACCCTGCCACAGTATTGAGCATGCTCTGGCATGGCTTCCCAGTCGTGACCTTACTCAGCGCATGGTTGGTTTGCACTCTGGCGATGTTTTTTCTGTTTTCTTGGGCTGAGCGCAAAACGCGTATCTACACCACCGTACAATCAGGTTACAGCTACCTCACCCAAGGCATCGCCTTTTCAATATGCTTGGTGCTTTGTGTAATTGCTGCACGCGGCACCTTGCGCCAAGGGCCACCGCTGCGCTGGGGTGATGCTTATACCACGCACTCAATGTTTGCCAATCATCTGGGTTTAAACCCGGTACTGAGTTTGTATCACGCGGCTAAAACCACCTTCTCTGCCCACCGCGATAATATTTGGAAAGCCACGCTACCCGCCGATCAAGCACAAGATATCACCCGTAACTTGGTGCTGACTGCGCAGGATCAGTTGATCGATACCGATAACGCAGCGGTTCGCCGCATCTACTCGCCTACTGCAGACACGCAACTGAATGTGCGCAATGTTGTCGTGATTCTGATGGAAAGCTTTGCTGGGCGTTATACCGGTGCGCTGGGCAGTAGTGATCAGATCACCCCTGAGTTTGATAAATTAAGTCAAGAAGGCCTACTCTTTACCCGCTTCTTTGCCAATGGCACGCACACGCACCAAGGTATGTTCGCCAGCATGGCCTGCTTCCCCAACTTGCCGGCCTTTGAATACTTGATGCAAAGCCCTGAGGGTGGCAATCAGTTCTCTGGTTTACCGCAGCTACTCAGTGCACGCAACTTCCAAGATGCCTATGTGTATAACGGCGACTTTGCGTGGGATAACCAACAAGGCTTCTTTAGTAATCAAGGGATGACCCACTTTATTGGTCGCAACGATTATGTCAATCCTGTGGTATCTGACCCCACCTGGGGCGTCTCCGATCAAGATATGTTTGATCGCAGTATTATTGAGCTTAATAAGCTGAAAGATGACAAACCCTTCTATGCTTTACTGCAAAGCCTATCCAATCACACGCCTTACGCACTCCCCGATACCTTACCCACTGCAGCAGTCACTGGGCACGGTAGTTTAGACTTACACCTGACCGCCATGCGCTATTCCGACTGGGCACTGGGTGAGTTCTTTAAGAAAGCTAAACAACAGCCTTGGTATAAGGACACGCTCTTTGTGGTGCTGGGTGATCATGGTTTTGGTGCGCCAGAGCAAATGACTGAAATGGACCTGTACCGCTTTCATGTGCCGATGCTGCTGATTGCGCCGGGTATCCAAGAAAGATGGGGTACTGAAAACGCTACCGTTGGCTCACAAGTGGATATGGTGCCAACCATTATGGGTCGCTTAGGTGATCAGGTGCAGCATCAGTGCTGGGGGCGCGATTTACTGACCTTGCCGCAAGAAGATCCAGGCTTTGCCATTATCAAACCCTCAGGTAGCGATCAAACTGTGGCACTGATTAAAGATAACCGCATTGTGATTAAGCCTAAAGATCTTGATGCACGAGTCTGGACCTACCAATTAGGTGCCAACCCACAGAGTGCGCCAGCTAGCGAACACCCAGACGATGCGCAACTCTTGCAACAATTGAATGCTTATATTCAAACAGCCACCACTAGCCTGTTAGATAACACGGCAGGCGCACATGCCAGCCCAGGCGAATAAAGCAGCTGACCTCTAAGGCTTGTCCAGCTAAAAACAAAACGCCGCACCCTAGTTAAATAGGCTGCGGCGTTGTTATTTCTAACACAGAATATAAAACAGCTTATGCCTGCGCGGCCCGCTCCTGCTCTTTAATCTGCGCCATGGCTTTCTTACGGCTTTTTTCTGCACGTCGAGTAAAGAACCACAACATAAAAGTCGCCAAAGAGATAAACAACAGAATCAAGCTAGCAATCGCATTGATCTCAGGTTTAACCCCCATACGTACCGCAGAGAAAATCTCCATCGGCAAAGTCGTCGAACCGGGGCCCGAGACAAAGCTGGCCAATACCAAGTCATCCAATGACAAGGCAAAGGACATCATCGCGCCCGCCGCTAAGGAGGGTGCAATCATCGGTACCGTAATCAAAAAGAATACTTTCCAAGGCTTAGCACCGAGATCCATCGCTGCTTCTTCCATCGAGCGATCAATCTCACGTAAGCGCGAGGACACCAACACCGCCACATAGGCGGTACAGAAAGTGGTATGCGCAATCCAAATGGTGACCACACCACGCTCCATTGGCCAACCAATCAGCTGCGCCATCGCCACAAACAGCAGTAGCAAGGACAGACCGGTAATCACTTCAGGCATCACCAAGGGTGCTGTCACCATACCGCCAAACAGCGTACGACCACGGAAACGACCAATACGCGTCAGCACTAAAGCCGCCAGTGTGCCCAGCGCGGTTGCAGCAATCGCAGTATAGGAGGCTATTTCTAACGAGCGCATCACCGCATTCATTAACTGAGTGTTATCCGACAAACCGGTATACCACTTGGTTGACCAACCGCCCCACACCGTCACTAAACGTGAGGCGTTAAAGGAGTAGATGACCAAAATCAGCATCGGCAGATAGATAAACACTAAGCCAGCCATCAGCATAAAGCGCGAAAACTTAAAATTCCTCATGCTTTACCCTCCAGCTCACCGGCTTGGTTACGGTTAAACAAGATAATCGGAATCATCAACAGCAACAGCATAATCACTGCCAAAGAGGCAGCCACTGGCCAATCACGGTTATTAAAGAACTCTTGCCAGAGCACCTTACCAATCATCAATGTTTCTGGGCCACCGAGCAGTTCAGGAATGACAAACTCACCTACGACCGGAATAAATACCAACATGCAACCGGCAATGATGCCGCCTTTTGATAGCGGTACAGTGATTTTCCAGAAGGCGGCTGTGCCTTTAGCTCCCAAGTCAGATGCCGCTTCCAACAAAGAAATATCATGCTTAACCAAGTTGGCATAGAGCGGCAACACCATAAAGGGCAGATAGGCATAAACAATGCCGATGTAGACCGCAATATTGGTATTGAGAATCTGCAACGGCTCATTAATCACGCCCAGCCACAGCAGC
The DNA here is from genome assembly GCA_035647155.1 of Thiopseudomonas sp. Taxonomy (GTDB): domain Bacteria; phylum Pseudomonadota; class Gammaproteobacteria; order Pseudomonadales; family Pseudomonadaceae; genus Denitrificimonas. Next base: position 14,021 of record DASRNZ010000193.1, on the reverse strand, counting down.
GCATTATTCAGCAGACCGTTGTTGCTCAGAATCCCCATCCAGGCATAGACGCGAATCAACAATGCGGTCCAAGTCGGCATCATAATCAGCAGTAACCACACCGGTTGCATCTGCTTGCTGGAACGGGCAATCGCGTAGGCCATCGGGTAGCCCACCAGCAAACACAATACCGTGCTGACTAAAGCTATCTTTAACGAACCTAAATAAGCTGCTACATACAGATGGTCTTCACTGAGCAACACGTAGTTGCCAAAGTTCAGCAATACCGTCAGCTGACTGTCCGCCCACTCCGTTAAGCTGGTGTACGGCGGAATAGCGATATCCGCTTCAGCAAAACTGATTTTCAGAATAATCGCAAAGGGTAGTAGGAAAAACAGCAACATCCAGAAAAATGGCACGCCAATCACTGCATGGCGGCCCTTGGGCAGCATCCCGAGTAATTTACTGCGCACTGTCATGATTGGAATACCACGCCGCTGTCATCCACCCAATGCACATAAACTTCATCGTCCCAAGTGGGGCGCTTAACGTTACGTTCTGAGTTGGCCATAAAGGCTTGCACAATAGTGCCGGAAGCAAGCTCTACGTAGTACACCGAGTGACCACCAAGGTAGGCGATATCATGCACAATACCTTTGGCCCAGTTGTAATCTTCATGCTCTAAATCGTCCGGTTTAGTGTAGCTTAACAAGAGCTTTTCTGGTCGCAACGCAAAGGTCACGCGCTTGTTTTCTGCCAAGCTGGTAATACCGTGACCAATATAAATCGGACGCTCCAGCTGCGGGCAAATAATCACTGCATGGTCAGAATCATCGGCATAAATTTCACCGTCAAATAAGTTCACGTTACCAATAAACTCGCAGACTAAGCGGCTGGCGGGTGTTTCATAAATATCCATTGGGCTACCGACTTGAGCAATCCAGCCTTGATGCATAATGGCAATACGTTCAGCCATGGTCATCGCTTCTTCTTGGTCGTGGGTCACCATCACGCAGGTCACACCCACGCGCTCAATAATCTCTACCAGCTCCAATTGCATTTGTGAGCGCAGCTTTTTATCCAAGGCACCCATCGGCTCATCGAGCAGCAGTAGTTTCGGACGCTTAGCCAAAGAGCGCGCTAAAGCCACACGCTGACGCTGCCCACCAGATAACTGATGCGGCTTACGCTTGGCATATTGAGTCATATGCACCAGCTTGAGCATCTCCTCAACGCGCTCAGTAATTTCTTGCTTGCTGAGGCTGTCTTGCTTTAAACCAAAAGCAATATTTTGTTCAACATTCATATGCGGAAATAAAGCATAAGACTGGAACATCATATTAATCGGGCGCTCGTAGGGCGGCATATGGGTAATATCCACACCGTCCAAAATAATGCGGCCTTCAGTCGGCGTTTCAAAACCAGCCAACATCCGTAGCAATGTTGACTTACCCGAACCCGATCCACCGAGCAGCGCAAAGATCTCGCCTTTATTAATTTTCAGCGACACTTCGTCCACCGCTAAGGTGTCATCAAAGTACTTGGTGACGCGCTCAATTTTCACTAAGACGTCTTTGGGCTTTTGCAAGTTAGCGAGTGCTTTCTTGTACGCGCCTGAGGCTACTGCCATAGAGTTCTCCAAATGCAGAAAGCCCAGCTTTACAGCTGAGCCTTACAACTTAACCAATGATTATTTTCCAGATTTAAAACGTGTCCAACTGCGAGTTTTTACACGCTGCACATTACTGGGTAGTGGCTTTGATACAAATAAATTATCCAAAACCGCTTGGTCTGGATATACAGCCGGATTGTTGCGCACATCTGCGTCCATCAACTCATCTGCCAGACGATTGGGGTTGGCATATCCCACATAATCACTGACCTGTGCAATCACTGCAGGGTCCAGTAAGTAGTTGATAAAGGCGTGTGCTTCTTCGACATTTTTCGCATCCGCTGGAATCGCCAGCATGTCGAACCACAGGTTACCACCTTCTTTAGGGATACTGTATGCCACACGCACACCCTGACCTGCTTCATCAGCGCGATCAGCCGCTTGCAGCACATCACCGGAGAAGCCCGCGGCAACACAAATATTACCATTGGCTAAGTCGCCGACATATTTGGATGAGTGAAAGTAGGTCACGTAAGGACGTACTTCAGCCAGTTTAGCTTCGGCTGTTTTGTAGTCTGCAGCTTTATGGCTATTGGGATCTAAGCCTAAATAATTGAGCATGGCTGGCAGCATTTCATCTGCTGAATCCAGAAAAGCCACACCACAGGTGCTGAGCTTTTTCATATTCTCAGGCTCAAACAACACCGCCCAAGAATCAATGCTATCCACGCCCAGCACTTCTTTAACTTTATCAACGTTGTAACCAATACCATTGGTGCCCCATAAATACGGCACAGCATATTGATTACCCGGATCGTTGACTGCCACTTGCGCCATCAACTTCGACTCTAAATTATCCCAGTTGGGTAGCAAGCTCTTATCCAGCTTACCGAACGCGCCAGCATGAATTTGGCGGGCTAAAAAGTGATCCGATGGTACAACCACATCGTAACCGCTACGCCCTGCGAGCAATTTACCTTCCAATGCTTCATTGGAATCGAAAACGTCATACACCACTTTAATCTGCGTTTGCGCAGTAAAGTCTTCCAGTACTGACTTGCTAATATAGTCAGACCAGTTATACACATGCACTTTCGACTCAGCAAAAGCGACAGAACTCATCGTTATACCAGCAGCGAGCGCTAACACAGCACCCTGTATCAATCTAGGCAATAGCCCGTCCTCCAATATTTAAAAAAGACTGCCAGTGCAATCTTATGATGTTCTTATGATAGAGCACCTCAGCCAGCATCCATAGTTCACTGAGGTGCACCTAGGTATTACTTACCTGATTTGATTTTAGTCCAACTGCGCGTGATTAAACGCTGTGTTTTGGCCGGTAAATCAGGAAACGTATAAAGCTTGCTCATCACATCAGCGGGCGGATAAATACCTGGATCAGTGCGAATCGACTCTTCAACTAAGGGTGTGGCTTGATCATTAGCATTGGGGAATTGCAAATAGTCAGTTAAATCAGCCATCACCTGCGGTTGTAGCAAGTAGTTAATAAACTCATGGGCTTCTTTAACGTTTTTAGAGTCAGCAGGAATCGCCACCATATCAAAGAAGGTACCCGCACCTTCTTTAGGGATTTTATAAGCGATTTTCACCTTATCGCTGGCTTCTTCGGCACGTGCTTTACTTTGGTACAGGTCACCTGAATAACCAATCGCCATACAAATATTGCCGCTGGCTAAGTCGGAAATATACTTAGATGAGTGGAAGTAGGTGACATAGGGGCGAATTTTCAGCAGCAATTCTTCAGCCTGCTTTAAATCCTCAGGTTTTACGCTATCCGGCGGCAAGCCTAAGTAATGCATCGCGGTTGGGATAATTTCGCTCGGCGAATCCAAAATCGCTACACCGCATTCATGCAGTTTGCTGATATTTTCCGGTTTAAAGATTAAGTCCCATGAATCGATCGGCTGATCGCCTAAGACGGCTTTCACCTTATCAACGTTATAACCCATACCAATCGAGCCCCACATATAAGGCACGGAATACTGGTTACCAGGGTCACTCACTTCCAGCGTATGCAGCAAGTCTTTATTGAGGTTATCCCACAATGGCAGCTGCGTCTTATCAAGTTTCTGATAGACACCGGCTTTAATTTGCTTGGCTAAAAACGGATTAGACGGCACCACAATATCGTAACCCGAACCACCAGAAAGCAATTTAGCTTCCAGCACTTCATTGCTGTCATACACATCAAATACCACCTTGATGCCACTTTGCTTTTCAAAGTTACTAATAGTGTTGGGCGCAACATAGTCCGACCAGTGATACACATTAAGCACACGCTGTGATTCAGCCTGTACTGATGCAACAACAGCCATGCCTACAGCGGCGGCCAATAACATTTGCTTAGTTTTTTTCACGCGCACAGCTCCTTTAAATCATAAAGTCAATCAAGTTCAATGCGCGTCACCGCCGCGCGATGCGAAGTCTGGCAAGGTCTGCATCAGGACTCAAGATGTAAAAGTCGGTTTTGTGTTTTATTCAGTAAATAACAGTTCAAACATAGGTAACACAACCGATGAATGACCAAGCTAACACACTGAAACTCATTGATCTGCTCGCTTTGCTCAAAAAACGACCAGCAACGCGACAAAGATATAGTAAAGGTTGGGTAAATTAATACTGCCGGCTGGGTTGGCTCGCACTCAGGGCTTCTGATTTATACTGAGTCAGCATCAGGGTTATAGTCACCTATCTAGCATCATGCATATAAACGCAGCCCAGACAACATGCCTTGACGCTGATCATATATAGGTATTTTAAACATAATTTACGCTATTATTACGCCAAGCGTTACTGGCTCGATGGATGTCATTGCATAAAGACCTTGCAGGATGCCTGTCCTGACTTGATTTTCATTATGCTATCGGATCAATAAAGCTTATTTAACAGTGAAAATATTCACTGTATTACCCAGCAGCAACATTAATAATAATCGGGACATGTTGCTACAAAGGAGAAAGCCTGATGAAAAAACTAATGATTGGCAGTTTAGCTGCACTTTTTTTAACCGCCAGCTTAAGCGCTAGCGCACAAGTTGACCCTGAAGACCAAATTAAATTCCGTAAAGCCGGCTACAGCTTTATGAGCTGGAACATGGGCAAAATCAAAGCCATGGCGATTGATGAAAGCGTTGCTTGGGACCCAGCACAAGTACAAGCTGCAGCCAACAGCGTTGCCGCTACGGCAAATTCAGGTATGGGCGCACTGTTTGGCCCAGGTACTGAAAAAAGCATTGGCGACACTAAAACACGTGTGAGCCCAGACATGTTTACTGATGGCGAAGGCGTACAGAAAGTTGGCATAGCTTTCAATAAAGCGGCTAACGAATTAGCTGCAGCTGCAGCAACTGGCGACCAAGTATTGGTTGCTAAAGCATTTGCAGCCGCTGGTGATAGCTGCAAAGGTTGTCACGACAAATACCGTTTAGACTAAACCCTAGCGGTTCAGTTTAAGTGTTATATAAAAAGGTCGCCTACTGCGGGCGACCTTTTTTATTGCAGTCCTATTGCGCTAAGTTACCATGCAGGAGCCGATACCGGCGCTGGCGGCGGTTTACTCTGCCACTCACCTGAAGCTAGATACACCGCACCTAAAGCAATAACAAGCGCAACCACAAAAGCTAACCAATGGCCGCCTTGTGCTGGCTTTTGTTCTGGATATTCTTGCTCAGTTTTGCCTGTAATCATAGGCTTCACCAAGTTATGCTTTTTCAATACAAGGTGCGCAACAATAGCCAACACATGCACAGTAATAAGACCAATAATAATCCACATACCCAGCTTATGCAGACGAGTGATATCAGTACTTAAGCTACTACTGATCAATTTATACAAAGGCCCTGTATAGATAGAACCATCGTTGGTAAATAAACCACTGACGGCCTGCCAACTGAGCATACCTAGCATCGCAAACACCGATAACACGCCTAACGGGTTATGCCCTAACTGCCGCCATTCGCCGCGTACATATTGTGGGAACGATAGCAGCGAGCACAATAACGTCGATAAACGCGCATAGGTCGAACCCAGCAACAACCAAGCGATACGAAAGCTCAGCAAACCTATAATGACCAGGCCTGCACGGGCATGCCAATCCATCCAACTACTACCGCCCAGCCAACCTGTCAGCAAAGCAGTAAAAACGCTGAGCACCAACAACCAATGAAAAACCCGCAGCGGTCCATCCCACACTCGTACTTTTTGTGTCATACACACAATCTCCTGCTTAATTAGCGCTTATAGACGTTTAGACTCTCATCGGCCATTTGCAGAGACAATCCAGATGCCATGCTGGCAAGATTATCATCAGCGGGCACTGAACCCAATTTAATCATTAAGCGTAAATCGTTGGGCGAGTCAGCATGAGCCAATACAGCTTCATAGCCCAGCTCACCTTGAGAATAAAGTGCATACAGCGCCTGGTCAAAGGTTTGCATGCCTAGCTCAGTCGAGCGCGTCATCAGCGACTTGAGCCCTTGCACATCACCCTTGCGTATCAAGTCTGCAGCCAATGGCGTATTGATCAATACTTCAATCACCGCTCGACGGCCTTCACCATCGGGCGTGGCCACCAATTGCTGAGCTACAATCGCACGTAAATTCAGCGATAAATCCAAACAGATTTGCTGCTGACGATCAGCGGGGAAAAAATTAATAATGCGCTCCAAAGCTTGGTTGGCATTATTAGCATGCAAAGTGGCTAAGCAAAGATGGCCGGTATCGGCAAAGCTCAAAGCATAATCCATGGTTTCCTGGGTTCGCACTTCACCAATTAAAATCACATCAGGTGCTTGGCGCAAAGTGTTCTTCAACGCAACTTCAAATGATTCAGTATCCACACCCACTTCACGCTGAGTGACAATACAATTGCGAGGTTGATGTACGAATTCGATCGGGTCTTCAATTGAAATAATATGCCCGGCACTGTGTTGATTACGATAGTCCACCATCGCCGCCAGCGATGTTGACTTGCCAGTGCCCGTAGCGCCGACACATAACACCAACCCACGTTGAGTCATCGCTAGATCTTTTAAGGTCTCAGGCAACTTTAATTCATCAAGCGTTGGGATCTGCGTTTCAATCCGGCGCAACACCATGCCCAGCAAATTTTGCTGGTAAAAAGCGCTGACCCGAAAACGTCCAATACCCGGTTTACTGATAGCAAAATTACATTCCAAGTGTTGCGTAAAATCAGCACGCTGTTGCTCACTCATCACTCCTAGCACAATCTCACTGGCCTGCTCAGCCGATAACGGTGTATCTGTCACCGCTTTGATTGTGCCGTTTATTTTTATGGAAGGCGCCACACCTGTTGTAATAAACAAGTCGGAGCCGCCCTTTTCCACCATTAAGCGTAAAAGATTATCAAATTCCATGATCTATCCTATGTCGCATCCTGCGAGCTTAGAAGTTTTCTGGCGTCTTAGCTTTTTCCCGTGCACCCTCACGCGTAATGAGGCCTTGGGCTAACAACCCTTGCAAACAACTGTCCAGCGTTTGCATACCTACTGAACCACCGGTTTGAATCGCCGAGTACATCTGTGCCACTTTATCTTCACGAATCAGGTTACGAATCGCTGGCGTACCCAACATGATTTCATGTGCAGCCACACGACCACCGCCGTTCTTCTTCACCAGTACTTGCGAAATAACCGCTTGCAAGGACTCTGATAACATCGAGCGCACCATGGACTTTTCTTCTGCCGAAAACACATCAACAATCCGGTCAATAGTTTTTGCTGCTGAGTTGGTGTGCAATGTACCAAAGACCAAGTGTCCGGTTTCTGCAGCAGTCAAGGCTAAGCGGATGGTTTCCAAGTCACGCAACTCACCGACTAAAATAACATCAGGGTCTTCACGCAATGCAGAACGTAATGCCTCAGTAAAACCATGGGTATCACGGTGCACTTCACGCTGATTAATCAAGCTTTTTTTCGACTGGTGAACAAACTCAATTGGATCTTCAACGGTCAAAATATGCTGATAGCGATTAGTGTTTAAATAATCAATCATCGCGGCCAGCGTGGTTGACTTACCCGAACCTGCAGGCCCAGTAATTAATACCAAACCTCGTGGTACATCAGCAATATTACGGAATATCTGGCTTAACCCCAGATCATCCATAGTTAATACGATTGATGGGATCGTACGAAAAACAGCTGCCGAGCCGCGATTTTGGTTAAAGACATTGACCCGAAAGCGCGCCACGCCAGGCACTTCAAATGAAAAATCTGTTTCTAAATGCTCTTCATAATCCTTACGCTGTTTGTCATTCATAATGTCGTAAATCAGCTCGTGCACTCGCTTATGCGCCATTTCAGGCAAATTAATGCGACGCATATCGCCATCCACACGTATCATGGGCGGCATGCCGGCTGACAAATGCAAGTCAGATGCGCCTGACTTCACGGTAAAGGCCAACAACTCAGTAATATCCATGACACCCTCAATCAATTACAAACAGTTTAAATAGCGCTGTATTATTGCATGCAACTATTTTATATAAATTATATTTACGATAGCAGACAATATAAAAGTTGCCATTATCAACAACAACGTCACCGCTACGCTGATTGAATCACTCAGGCATGATGCGTGAAATTGCGTTAATGATGTAAAACAACGGCAATATTTTGCGCAAAGCAGTGATTTGCAGCACAATCGACAGCACTATTTAATCCGCGCGTGTCATTATTCAACGCAATACATTATTTAAAGCGCAGCACAGCACTAAAGGAACCTAACCACGTGGGCAATACACAAATTACTTTTATCGGGGCTGGCAATATGGCAGCCAGTCTTATTGGCGGTTTATGCAAACAAGGTGTGCCAGCGCAATCCATTCGCGCCAGCGACCCAGGTACTGCACAGCTTGAAGCGTTACACAGCAGCTATGGCGTGCAAACCTTTAGTGATAATGGTTTAGCGGTAAAAGATGCTGACATCATCGTACTGGCGGTTAAACCGCAAGTCATGCGCCAAGTGTGCGAGCAGTTAGCCCCTTATTTAACCGCGCAGCAACTGGTGATTTCCATTGCTGCAGGCATTACCTGCAGCAGCTTAAGCCGCTGGCTGGGTATCAATACCATTGTACGCTGCATGCCCAACACACCCTCTTTAATCCAACAAGGCGTCAGCGGTTTATACGCCACTGAGCACGTCTCTGCGGTGCAACGTGAGCAAGCCGAGCAATTACTCTCAGCGGTTGGCTTAGCGCTGTGGCTGGATAATGAACAATTGATCGATGCGGTGACTGCAGTGTCTGGCAGTGGCCCTGCGTATTTCTTTTTGCTGATTGAGGCTATGACTCAAGCTGGTATTAAGCTGGGTTTACCTGCAGATACAGCTGCACAGCTGGCTCAATACACCGCGCAAGGTGCCTCCACTATGGCGTGTCAAAGCCCCTTAGATGCCGCGCAACTGCGTAAACAAGTGACCTCGCCCAATGGCACCACTGAAGCTGCTATTCATGCATTCCAAGCCGGTGGCTTTAGTGAGCTGGTTGAGACTGCCGTACGCAGTGCAGCCACGCGTTCACAAGAACTTGCCCAACAATTAAGCGAATAAGAGGACGGTATGTCAGGACTAACTGAAGCGTTTATTTATATTTTACAAACCTTAGGTCAACTCTACTTAATGGTTGCCCTGCTGCGTTTTGTGCTGCAATTGGTTCGTGCTGATTTCTATAACCCACTGAGCCAATTTACCGTTAGAGCAACACAGCCCTTATTAGCACCATTGCGCCGCGTGATACCCAGCGTTGCCGGCATTGATCTAGCCGGACTGGTACTGGTGCTGGGCCTACAGTTTCTCTTAATTGTCGCGGTACTGTCGCTGGCAGGACTTCCTGCGATGCAACTGCTACTCAACATTTTAGCTTGGACTTTTATTTCTGTCGCCGGCCTCTTTTTGAAGATCTTCTTCTTTGCACTGATTATTAGCGTGATTTTATCGTGGGTCGCTCCGGGCAGTCAGAATCCCGGCGCACAGCTGACTTATCAGATTTGTGAGCCGATGATGGCACCGATTCGTAAAATCATGCCCGATTTGGGCGGCATCGATCTCTCGCCTATTTTTGCTTTTATTGCGATTAATCTTTTAGAACGCTTTGTGCTGGGCAGTTTAGCCGCCAGTACAGGTTTGGTTGGCCCAGTCCGCGCACTGGTCAGCCCGTTTCTATGACCGCTTATGTACGCCAGGACGGCGATGACTTAATTTTATTCTGTCATATGCAGCCCGGCGCAAAACGCAGTGAGTTTGTCGGTTTGCACGATGAGCGGATTAAAATCCGCTTACATGCGCCGCCCGTGGACGGTAAAGCCAATGCGCAGTTAATTACTTTTTTAAGTAAGGCTTTTGGTGTGCCTAAGCACGCTGTGCAGATCGAAAGTGGTGAGTTATCGCGGCAAAAACGTGTGCGCATCACGGCGCCTAAGCAGTTTCCTGATGTGCCAGAATTCGCCCATTTAGCCACTTAAACAATCCACCCATCACAGATGTAAGCCACTGAGTTTTCAGCAACAGTCACAGTCTGTACTCACACAGGGTCCGCTCAACTGATCAACCGAGCGGGCGTGATTTTGTATACGACTTGCCGCGACTGGCTAGGCTCTTTAGACTGCATCTCTTACTTTGGAGAGAGTTGCCGTGTCTTCCGTTTTCCCTATCGATTCAGTTGGCTTAGTCAGTCCAGAAAAAGCTTATTTTGATCAGCCATTACATCTTGCCTGTGGCCGTACACTCGATGAATACGAGTTGGTGTATGAAACCTATGGTGAGCTCAATGCCACAGCCAGCAATGCGGTACTGATTTGCCATGCGCTATCAGGCACCCATCATGCGGCTGGCTACCATCATGTGAATGATCGTAAACCGGGCTGGTGGGACACCTGCATTGGTCCGGGCAAGCCCATCGATACCAATAAGTTTTTTGTCGTCTCGCCCAATAACCTAGGCGGCTGCCACGGTTCGACTGGGCCTAATACCATCAACCCGAAAACCGGCAAGGTGTATGGTGCAGGCTTTCCTATGGTCACAGTGGAAGACTGGGTGCACACCCAAGCACGCTTAGCCGATCGCTTAGGTATTGAGCAATGGGCGGCAGTTGTTGGTGGTAGCCTCGGCGGTATGCAAGCGATGCAATGGACGATCAGTTACCCAGAGCGTATTCGTAACTGCGTCTCCATTGCTGCAGCACCACGTTTGTCGGCACAAAATATCGCCTTTAATGAAGTGGCACGCCAAGCCATTATTACCGACCCGGATTTTCATGCTGGAAACTTTACCGATGAAGGCACCATCCCCAAGCGTGGCTTGTCGTTAGCGCGCATGGTGGGGCATATTACCTATCTGTCTGATGACTCAATGGGCGAGAAATTTGGCCGCGAACTGAAAGCGGATCGCCTCAACTACGATTTTCATAACGTTGAGTTTCAGGTCGAAAGTTATTTACGCTATCAGGGCGAGCAATTCTCCAACAGCTTTGATGCCAATACTTATTTATTGATGACCAAAGCACTGGATTACTTTGATCCTGCCGCTGCGCACGGTGGCGATTTATCCGCAACCTTTGCGCATGCGAAAGCCAATTTTTATCTGATCTCTTTTACCACTGACTGGCGTTTCTCCCCTGCTCGCTCCAAAGAAATTGTTGATGCGCTAGTGGATGCTAAGAAAAACGTCTCCTATTTAGATATTAATGCCCCGCAAGGTCATGATGCGTTTTTGATCCCTATTCCGCGTTACCTGCAAGCATTTAGCGGTTATATGAACCGCATCAGTGTGTGAGGCACTTATGAGAGCAGATTTAGAAATTATCCAAAAATGGATTCCCGCTGACAGTCGTGTGCTGGATTTAGGCTGTGGTAACGGCGAGCTCCTGTCATGGCTGCAAGAAAACAGAAATGTGACAGGCTACGGCTTAGAGATTGATCCTGACAATATTGCCGCCTGCATCGATAAAGGCGTCAATGTTATCGAGCAAAACTTGGACTTTGGTTTAGGTAATTTTGCTGACAATAGCTTTGATGTGGTGGTGATGACTCAAGCCCTGCAAGTGGTGCACTACCCTGACAAAATCCTACAGGAAATGCTGCGTGTCGGTCGCACCTGTATTATTACCTTTCCGAACTTTGGCCATTGGCGCTGTCGCTGGTACTTAGCTCATAAAGGTCGTATGCCGGTCTCGGACTTTTTACCCTACACGTGGTACAACACTCCTAATATTCACTTTTGTACTTTTGCTGACTTTGAAGCGCTGTGCAGTGATATGCAGATGACGGTACTTGACCGCTTGGCTGTCGATCATCAACATCGCCACAATATTGGCAACCGGATCTGGCCCAACTTACTCGGTGAAATTGGTATTTATCGTGTGACTGGTGCCAATGCTCGTTAACTGAAGGAGTTGACTCTTATGCGTTATTTACTGGCTCTAAGTTTAAGTTTCTTGATGGCCTTTGCTGCCCATGCCGATGTTATACGTAAGCAAAGCTATGGCCCTCTGGATGTGCATTACAACATCTTCAACTCAACCTTTTTACAGCCCGAGACCGCCACGGCAGTGGGTTTAAACCGCAGCAAGAATCAAGCGGTGTTAAATGTGTCGATGGTCAAGGATGCTAAAGGCCAAAAAGGCACTGTAGCTGGAAGCTTTAAAAACCTCTTGGGGCAAACCCAAGCACTGACCTTTAAAGAAGTAGATGAAGGTGATGCTGTTTATTATTTAGCGCAATTTGCTATCACTGGCCAAGAAATTCTACGTTTTGATCTGCAAGTGACAGATGCTGACGGAAAAACTCATGTACTGAAATTTAACCAAGAAGTGTTTCCTGACCTATGAAAGAGCTCGTTCTCGCCAGTCATAACGCTGGTAAATTGCGTGAATTACAAGCGCTGCTCGGTGACAGTGTAAAAATTCGCTCAATAAGCGAATTTACTAATATTGAGCCAGAAGAAACCGGTTTAACCTTTATTGAAAACGCGATCTTAAAAGCCCGTCACGCTTGTAAAGTATCAGGCTTACCGGCTTTAGCGGATGACTCAGGTTTAACCGTAGATTACTTACAGGGTGCGCCGGGCATTTACTCGGCGCGCTATAGCACCACAGGTGGCGATGCCGGTAATAACCGTAAACTGATCGAGGCCCTGCAAGGTGTACCTGATGAGCAACGTAGCGCACAATTTATTTGTCTATTAGCGCTCTTACAGCATGCCGATGATCCACTGCCGATTATCTGCGAAGGGCGCTGGCAAGGACGTATTTTGCATGCCACGCAAGGCGACAACGGCTTTGGTTACGATCCATTATTCTATGTGCCTGAGCATAACTGCAGCAGCGCAGAACTGCCTAACGAGATCAAAAACCAACTCAGTCATCGTGCCCAAGCCATGCAGTTACTGAAGAAACAGCTGTCATTATGAGTTTGATTGCCTCGGATCTCAGCACCCAGCGTCCACTGGAGCACGGTTTTCAACTGCCTCCATTGGCGCTGTACGTGCATATTCCATGGTGCATTCGTAAGTGCCCCTACTGCGATTTCAACTCACATGCTGCCACCCCTGAGCTACCCGAACAGGCTTATGTTGCAGCGGTACTGGCGGACTTAGACCTGGATTTAATCCATGTGCATGGCCGTCAACTGGAATCAATTTTCTTTGGTGGTGGCACTCCTAGTTTGTTCTCAGCGCAAGCGTTACAAACCCTATTAGAGGGAATCCAACAGCGCATCCCCTTTAGCCCGAGCATTGAAATCACCCTAGAAGCCAACCCCGGCACCTTTGAGCAAGAAAAATTTGCTGCATACCGTGCACTAGGGATTAATCGTCTCTCCATTGGTATCCAAAGTTTTGAGGACAGCAAGCTGCAAGCCTTAGGCCGTGTGCATTCGGGCACCGAGGCTATTGCTGCGATTGAGATGGCACGCAAAGCAGGCTTTGATAATTTCAACTTAGATTTAATGCACGGCTTGCCCGATCAATCTCCTGAAGAAGCCCTTGCTGACTTACAAACCGCCATTGATTTAGCCCCCAGCCATGTGTCTTGGTATCAGCTGACTATGGAGCCCAATACGGTCTTTTGGAGCAAACCACCGGTGCTGCCCGAAGACGATGTACTCTGGGATATCCAAGAAGCCGGCCAAGCTTTATTGGCCGAGCATGGCTATATTCAATATGAGGTCTCAGCTTATGCACGTGCAGAAGCTGTGGCGCAGCATAATGTGAATTATTGGTCGTTCGGTGATTTTATCGGTGTTGGTGCCGGCGCTCATGGCAAGGTCAGCGATCCACAAGGACGTATTCAACGCACTTGGAAAACCCGCCAGCCAGTTGACTATCTCAACCCTGAAAAGCCTTTCTTAGCTGGCAGCAACACCCTTGCCGCAGAAGATTTGCCCTTTGAGTTTTTAATG
>DASRNZ010000192.1:0-3681 GCA_035647155.1 Thiopseudomonas sp. | reverse complement strand
ACAAGTCAAGTACGCGGTAAACAGTTTCAGTTTCGTGTGCGAACTCATCACCCGTATCTTTTGCGCGCTGTTCTTCAAGCACGGCCAGTGTTAAATCACTGCGCCCGTCAAGATTACCCTCGCGCCAATTGATCGCTGCTTCTGCTGTGTACGCTGCTACAAAAAACTCACCTTTCTCATCAACGTCTGTCACCAACGGACAACGGCCCTTAGTGAGTCCTGCGCTAACAACACGCAAGAACAATTGGTGCAGATCAAAGCCGTCCGATGTTGCGTTGTACTGCAGGTACTTGAGTGAGTCGGGCAATACAATGTTCGGTGTTAGCTTAGTGACCAGGCCCATCATTGAGCGCAACGCATCCTTAACCCACAGTGGGTATTCAGCGCGTGACTTGTATGCCTCGTACATTTCCTGTGCTTGGCTATACGTCAAAACCGGATCGTCATCATTTGACGGGCGTTGCGCTTCGATCATTGCAGACGTTTTAGGTAGGTACAGTGTGCCTGAGCGCTTCACTGCGCCCTCTTCGAGTGCATCACTGAGCATCTGCCATTGTTCGTGCATTGCGTCGTACTGCGGGTGTGTGGTTGTTACTGACATTAGCCAAGTCCTCTTAGGCGGCGCATTTTAGCTACCGGCTTTAATTCTATTAAGTGTGGACAAGCGCCCATTATGAACGCATCGGCAAGGTTTGGCGAATCAACGTCACGCGCCTTGAGTTGATCCTTTGTTTCGACCATATCCAGACCGCGCTTACTTGTCTTTTTGCGAGGCGTTGATAGCTCAATTTTAAGCTGCTCAACCTTGGCTATCTCGCTACTAATGCTGATTAGTTCATCAGGCGCGAACTCATGGCCTTTTGTCACCGCGTTGTAAGTGTTACGGAATCGGTCAGCTACGTCCACCCACGCCTGCGCTTTCAGGTTCTCAAACTTCTCGCCGTTGGTTATATCTTCGCTGTACTTTTTCTTTGGATCAATAACAGCGCCGCTGGCTAAGAACTTAAACACCCTGCTTTTTTGATCCCTGCTGCTCAATGTCGAGCCAGTATGCGCACCAACACCAATAGCATCATAAATGAATGCGCCACCCGTAGCGGGCATCTTAGCCCATGCGCGATATGCTGACTCTACCAACTCATCTTCACCCGCTGACCACTCATCAATAGATTGGCAAATAGCGCCGTTAAATACAGCAGTGGCGTTCTTATCAGCTCCCGAGTCGGCGACATCATACCCCACTGAAATTGCGCCATGTAGGTTTAACTCTAGCTTGATATGGGCATCAATCGCCGCCTCAATCCATGAGTATTTGATAATGGCCGCATCGTCATCGCTGATCGGCTGGCCAAGGTAAACATGCTCGTATGCCTCTGGATCGGCAAGGCGCAGGCGTTCGGCTTTTTGCTTGGCTGTATCGGACAGGAATGGATTATCCGGATAATTGATATGCTTGATAATGCAATCATCACCCAGCAGGCTCGGTAGCTTGGCCTGCACGAAGTCGGTTTTTAGGTGTGGGTTCCATAGCAGCCATACCTCAGCGCCTTCCTTTCGGATGGTTGGGTCAATAACAGCCCACTGCTGCTCAGTCAATCCCTCGCCTTCTTCGATCCAGCATATATCAATGCCTTCTGTACCTTTGATGTCGTTAAGGTTGCGAGCGATACCGTAGAACAGGAACTCTGAACCAGTGACTTTGTGCTTGATTGTTGATACGCCAATATCGAACTCTGCCTCCCAGCCTGCCGCCTCAATCTTTTCTTTAACCACCGTATAAACGGAATCACCGATGCGGTTCTGGAATTGACGGATGCACAAAAACCTTAGCGAATAGTTGCGCGCAAGGAATGCGGCCATGCCACCAGCGTCTTGGGTTTTTGACGAGAATCGACCGCCCTTTAATAATTTGTAAGGCTTGCGCGTTCGCCAAAAGTCTTTAAGATTCGGGTTTAACTGGAACATCAGCGTAAAACTCGTCTAGTGAGCGGCCTTTCATCGTTTCGCCGTTACTGGTTACGTCGACGTTCTGCGTCTCACGCCAATTCATGCGCGTCTTAGCCCAAAACATAGCAGCCCGAACGCAGTCGCTGTGCGTAGCGCCTGAGCCTAGCGTTTGACCTGATGCGTTCTGATAAAGGAACTGGCCAACCTTGGCGTTAGCCGTTAGCGCAGCCTTGTCAAGCTCATCGCGGTAATACTTGCGCAGCGTCTTGGGGTCGATACCAATAAACGAGGCCACCTCATCTTGAGGCACCCCGTAACTGCACAGCGCCGATACTTCAGCACGCGTCTTGGTTGTCGGTTCGTGTGTTGTTGGGTGTTTCTTTTTCTCGGTCATGCACCCACCTCCCGCATCATAACCATCTTGATAACCACCATGCTTCTAGGTTTGCCGGCCGCCACCTTGTCGGCTTGCGCTTTATGCACGAACGAGCCGCCATCAACTGGCGATCCGTCATGCTTATAAACTACAGCCCAGCGCGTGAACTTCTTCACTGGCTCGCTCATACGTCCGCCTTATCGCCTACGCGCCCATTGATAAACATATCATTGAACGGCTCGCCTGTGGCTTCGTGGACGGCCTGCTTACCTGTAAAGTCCTGCCAGCGCTTAATGATAACGTCCACGTATTTAGGGTCTAGCTCCATGAGGCGTGCGTGGCGTCCGGTTTTCTCGCAAGCGATTAGTGTTGAGCCACTACCGCCGAATAAATCCAAAACAAAATCACCTTTCTTGCTTGAGTTATTTATCACCCTCTCTGGTAGCTCAACTGGTTTTTGTGTTGGGTGGTATTCGTTCGCGCCCTGCCTTTGCAGCTCCCACACAGTCTTCTCTGTAGTTGGCCCATACCAAGCAGGAGAACTACCCTCTTTGTGTAGATACATGCAAGGCTCGCAGTTCGGTATATACTGCGACATAAACGCCCCAAGGCCTGACCTTACTTTATACCATTGAATAACTGTTCTTAGCTTTAGCGGCAATGTCGACAGTGCTGCATAAGTTTCAACAGACTTTCCTGACGCATACCACACATAAAAAGCCGCACCCTCTTTGGTATTAACCAGAGCCGCACTTAATGAGTCTCTAAACAACCCAGTAAGGTCATCACCCTCTAATGTGTCGGCTATAATGCCTTTTCTCTTTTTTTGGTTATGGCCACCCTCATAACTAACCCCATAAGGCGGGTCTGTGTGCAATAGGTCAGCCTTTTGGCCTTCCATCAACTCCTCAACTGCATCAATACTCGTACTATCCCCGCACATCAACCGATGCTTGCCCAGCAGCCACACGTCACCCTGCACGCTAACAGGATCGTCCACCAGTTCTGGCACGTCATCCTCATCAGTCAATCCATCTTCGATTTCTTCAATCTGTAGCTCGTCAATTTCATCTAAACTAAAGCCGGTCAGCTCAAGGTCAAAACCCGCCTCGCCAAGCTCGTCCAGCTCAATGCGTAGCATGTCGTCATCCCAGCCAGCATTAAGAGCAAGCTTGTTGTCTGCAATGATGTACGCGCGTCGCTGGGTGTCGGTTAGATGCGATGCCTCAATGCACGGCAACTCTTTGATACCGAGCTTCTGAGCGGCCATTACACGACCATGGCCTGCGATAATACTGTTGTCGCCGTCAATAATAATCGGGTTTAAAAATCCAAACTCTTTGATACTAGCTGCAATC
>DASRNZ010000191.1:0-10571 GCA_035647155.1 Thiopseudomonas sp. | reverse complement strand
GAATGTGTCGCAGCAGTTTAACCAAGGTAATATTAATGAAACGCAAAATGCCTTAGATTTAGCCATCAACGGGAACGGCTTTTTCCAAGTCAGTAATAATGGTGCGCTGAGTTATACGCGTGCTGGTTATTTTGGTACTGATAACCAAGGTTTTATTGTTGATAACTTTGGTAATAACCTGCAAGGCTATACCACTAGTAGTAGTGGTGAGTTAGAAAGCGGTGTAGTAGATAACCTACAGATTAAAACTGTTAGTCAAGAGCCTAAGCCTACCAGCCAGTTTAAGCAGTCATTTAACCTGAACTCCACTAATGAAAATCCTGAAGTAACGCCGTTTGATCCAGCGGATCCGAAAAGCTATAACTCATCCACCTCAACCAGTATTTATGATTCGCAAGGTAATGCGCACGTGATGACGCAGTACTTTGTGAAAACAGGTCCAAATGACTGGAGCATGAAGACTTTGATTGATGGTGTAAACCCGCAAAGCAGTGCACTTAATGATCCTCTTGAAACTCCTCTAAAGTTTGATACTGCAGGTAAGTTAGTCGGGGATGGTAAAGTAGACCTTAACGGTTGGGTGCCTGTTGCTGTAACAAGTAATCCTCCTGGGGTTACTCCTAATGGTGCTAGTGCTAGTCCTACCTTGAAAATGGATCTAAGTGGTGCAACCCAATATGCCAATTCATTTGCGGTGAATGCTGTTTCTCAAGATGGTTACACTACGGGTGAGTTAGCGGGTATTGAAATTGATGATACTGGTAAGATTTTTGCACGCTACACCAATGGGCAGTCTCAAGTACAAGGCCAGGTGGTATTGGCTGACTTTGCTAATGTCCAAGGCCTGATTCCTGTGGGTAAAACCCAGTGGGTGCAGTCCTTAGCTTCAGGCGAACCTGTGCCTAACCCAGGTGGCACCGGTACTTTAGGTTCTATTCAGTCGGGTGCTTTGGAAGAATCTAACGTTGAACTGTCTGATCAGTTAGTCAACTTGATTGTGGCGCAACGTAACTACCAAGCCAACGCTAAAACCATTGAAACAGAAAGTGCTATTACGCAAACGATTATTAACTTGCGTTAAGTCAGTTAGAGCTTTCTTAGGGTCAAAAAAAAGGCGCACTTTAAAGTGCGCCTTTTCGTATCTCACTGTTTATTTTTCAACGCGGGTCATGCTGTTGATCAGGATAGGATCAGTCGGTACATTTTGGTGACCGCCTTTATTGGCTGTTTTCACTTGAGCAATTTGATCTACGACATCCATACCACGGACAACCTTAGCAAAGACCGCATAACCAAAATCACGGCCGCTGTGGTTTAAGAAGTCATTATCAGCATGGTTAATAAAAAACTGCATGGTGGCGGAGTTAATGGCTTGGGTGCGCGCCATGGCCACAGTCCCGCGATCGTTTCTTAAGCCGTTATCGGCTTCATTTTTAATCGCTGGGTTGGTTGGCTTTTTTTGCATGTTATTATCAAAACCACCACCTTGCACCATAAAGTTCGGGATCACACGGTGAAAAATGGTGCCGTTATAACTTCCCGCATCGACATAACCGAGAAAGTTTTCTACAGTGATCGGCGCTTTTTCTGCGTTGAGTTCCAGTTCGACTTCACCAAAGCTGGTGTTAATCAACACGTGAGGGTTATCAGCAGCCAATACATTGTTCGCTGCAAATAACATACAGCCGGTCAGTAAAAGTTTTTTAAGCATGGTGTTCTCTCTATAAAGTATAAAAGCAGCAGGCTGTATTGATCAGCTGGGGCTGATTAAGTTCAGTGATGCAGTCTTGAGTTTAGCGGCAGTTTAGCACGCGCTATGCGTGCAATATATGCCTCTTTTGGGCGGTCTAATAGGCCACTTTAATCGGTTAGCGATTAGGCGCGCTGCCAGTCAAAACTCACTACTTGCGCTATATTGGGTGCGTCAAGTAAGTGCAGCAAAACACGGTCTAAGCCTAAGGCCACGCCGGCGCAATCGGGTAAACCATGCTCTAATGCAGCGATTAAGTGCGCATCATGGGGGCGTCCGGTGCCCTGCAGTTCGAACTGAAAACGTTGCAGTTGTTGCTTGGCGTCAGTGAGTTCTTGATAACCATTGGCCAATTCCATACCGTTAAAAAACACCTCAAAGCGTTGCGCGATCAGCATGTCTTGAGCATCAGTTGCCAGTTTGGCTAAAGCGGCTTGTGAAGCGGGGAACTGATCAATAAATATCAAGGTATTGTGCGGTAGTGCCGGTTCAACTTGATGGCTCATAATCACATCCAACCAGCCGTCGCGGTCTAAATCTAAGTCGCTATTTGCCAGCTGCTGTCCGCGCTCAGCGATAATTTGATCGCTGCATTGATGGACATCCAGTTGTGCGAACTGTTGGAAGGCTTGGGCATAGGTCAGATGTAAAGTGGATAGGTCGTTAAAGCGTTCTGCCAGCAAAAGCTGCAGTAACTCGGCCACTTCATCCATCAATTGTCGATGCGTCCAGCCCGTGCGGTACCATTCCAGCATGGTGAATTCTGGGTTATGGCGCTTGCCGGCTTCGCCTTCACGAAACACTTTGCAGATTTGGTAGATATCACCATAGCCGGCACAGAGCATGCGCTTCATAGCGTATTCAGGCGAGGTATGCAGCCAGCGTTGTCCCGCTTGGATGGGAGTGATATTGGGATCGGCTACTGGGGCTTGGGATAAAAGAGGTGTTTCAACTTCCAGCACAGAACGTGCATAAAAGTATTCTCGAATCTTGCGGTACATGGTTTGGCGTGCCACTAATGCTGTGCGTGGCGCACTGGGGGACCAGGTGCTCATAGCCGGGAAGTGTCCTGTAATAAAGAAGGGAGCATGATGCTCCCTTAATACGCTAGCGCAAAAGACTTAAGCGCGGCTGACGTATTCGCCGCTGCGAGTATCGATTCTGAGCTTTTCACCTTCAACAATAAACAAAGGTACACGTACTACAGCACCGGTACTCAGCGTAGCGGGTTTAGTACCACCTTGTGCTGTGTCGCCTTTCAGACCTGGATCAGTTTCTAATACATCAAGTTCAACAAAGTTAGGTGCGCTGACTGAAACCACTGCATCGTTATAGAGTGTGACTTCATAGACAACTTGCTCTTTAAGCCATTTAATAGTGTCGCCTACAGCTTCACTGCTTGCGCCGAGCTGTTCGAATGAACCATCAGTGGCCATAAAGTACCAAAACTCGCTATCGTTGTATAAATACTCCATTTCACGGTCAACAATATCAGCACTTTCTAAGCTCTCACCTGACTTAAAGGTACGCTCCCAGACACGTTGCGTGCGGATGCTGCGTAATTTAACGCGGCTGAATGCTTGGCCTTTACCAGGCTTAACAAACTCGATATCAATCATGATGCAGGGTTCGTTATCCACCATGACGCGCAGTCCTGGTTTGAATTCGTTGGTAGAATAGTTGGCCATAATGCAATCCTGTCCTGTTATAAGGTCTTATAAAATGCCTATTGTAGCGCAAACCGAGAAGTTTTTTCCCAAAAAGGGCTGGGGTGAGGTATTAGCCCAGTCTCTGCGGAGTTGTGATGAGCTTTTAGCAGTCTTAGAGCTGCAGTCCACAGACTTCCCTGATGGCCTCAGTGCCGCCAAGCAGTTTCCGCTACTGGTGCCGCGTCCCTTTGTTGCGCAGATGGTCAAAGGTGATCCGCGTGATCCTTTGCTATTGCAAGTGTTACCGCTGGCAGCTGAAGATCAATTGCATGCAGGTTTTAGTGTGGATCCGCTGGGTGAGCAAAGTACTAATGTGGAAACGGGGGTGATTCATAAGTACCACGGGCGGGTGTTGCTATTGGCCGCCAGTGGTTGCGCGATTAACTGTCGCTATTGTTTTCGCCGCCATTTTCCCTATAGCGAGAACCGCTTAGGGCGTTCGCAGTGGCAGTCGGCGCTCAATTATATTGCGCAAGATCCAAGTATTACTGAAGTAATCCTTAGTGGCGGTGATCCGCTGATGCTGCAAGATAAGCATCTGGCTGAGTTGGTGGAGAGTATCGCGACTATTCCCCATGTGCAGCGCTTACGCGTGCATTCGCGTTTGCCGGTGGTGATTGCTGAGCGTTTAACCGATGAATTAACGGATATCCTGACGCGCACACGCTTACGCAGCACCTTGGTGTTGCACGTGAATCATCCGCGCGAGTTAACGCCAGAGCATGCCCAGCGCTTAGCCCTGATGCGCCAAGCCGGTGTCACTTTACTCAATCAAACGGTATTGCTCAAAGGCGTGAATGACAGTGCTGAAGTGCTGATCGAACTGAGTGAGCAGCTGTTTAATCATCATTTACTGCCGTATTACTTACATGTACTGGATCGAGTGCAAGGCGCGCAGCATTTTGATGTCAGTAGCGCCGAAGCCTATGCCTTGTATCAGCACATGCTGGCTAAGTTACCGGGTTATTTAGTGCCGAAATTGGTTCGAGAAGAAGCAGGGCAGCCGCATAAAACGCCATTGCATGCTTTTTAACCCCGTCGTCGGACAAATCCACCGCAAGTAGAGCGCAGCTTGCTACACTGCACACTGCATTTATTAAGGTTAGAAAATTTTTGTGAGTACATCAACTGATTTTGCCAGCTTGCCGTTACCGGCAGCACTGTTAACCAACTTAGACGACTTAGGCTACACCAGCATGACTGCGGTGCAGGCTCAGAGTTTGCCGGTTATTTTAAAAGGCATGGACGTGATTGCCCAAGCCAAAACGGGTAGCGGTAAAACTGCGGCCTTTGGTATTGGTGTGTTATCCCCGCTGAATCCGCGCTACTTTGGCTGCCAAGCCTTAGTGCTCTGTCCGACTCGCGAGTTGGCCGACCAAGTTTCAAAAGAAATACGCCGTTTAGCTCGCGCTGAAGGCAATATTAAAGTGCTGACCCTATGCGGCGGCGTGCCGTTTGGCCCGCAAGTCGGCTCGCTTGAGCATGGCGTGCATATTGTCGTCGGTACTCCCGGTCGTGTTTTAGAGCACGCACGCAAAGGCACTCTGGATTTATCCGGTTTGAACACCTTAGTGTTAGACGAAGCCGACCGTATGTTGGATATGGGCTTTTATGACAGCATTGCTGACATTATTGAGTTCACACCGAAGCGTCGCCAGACCTTGTTGTTCTCAGCGACCTTCCCTGAGGGTATTCAGCAGTTGGCATCGAATTTCCTGCGCGATCCACAACATATTAAAGCGGATACCGAGCATGCTGAGCATCAGATTGAACAGCATTTCTACGAGATTACGCCTGAGCAGCGCCAAGGTGCGGTTGAGCGTATCTTACGTCATTACCGCCCTGAAGCCTGTGTCGCCTTTTGCTTTACTAAGCAGCAGACGCAAGACTTAGCGGATTATCTCAATAGCGAGAAAATCTCTGCATTAGCTTTGCATGGTGATTTAGAGCAGCGCGAGCGAGACCAAGTTTTAGCTTTATTCAGTAACCGCAGTTGTAGCGTATTAGTTGCAACAGACGTTGCCGCCCGTGGTTTGGATATTGAGTCCTTGCCGATGGTGATTAACGTTGAGTTAGCGCGTGATCCGGAAATCCATGTGCATCGTATCGGCCGTACGGGCCGTGCTGGCGCCAAAGGTATGGCGATTAGCTTAGTGGGACCTAAAGAAGGCTTCCGTGCGCAAGCCATTGAAGACCTACAAGGTAAGCCATTGCATTGGCATGCACTCAATGGTTTGAAAGAATCAGACGGTCAGTCATTGCTTCCAGCCATGGCAACCTTATGTATTTCTGCAGGACGTAAAGATAAATTACGTCCGGGCGATATTCTAGGTGCTTTAACTGGTATTGGTGGTTTGACCGGCAAGCAAGTGGGCAAAATTGCTATTTTTGATCACCAAGCTTTTGTGGCGGTCGAGCGTTTATTAGCGCGCGAAACTCAGCAAAACTTAGAGACTGGCAAAATTAAAGGCCGCAGCTTAAAAGTACGCGTCCTGTAATTATTAGCTTGAGCTGGCGCTGATTGAAGCGCTGGCAAGGCTTTTAGCCTTTGTTACGTAGAGGCGTTAATAGTTCGCTCAGGCCGTTGTGGTCAATTTCATGCATCAACTCCAGTAGTCGACCTATATCGCTCTTAGGGAAGCCTTCACGGGCGAACCAGTTGAGGTATTGGCCGGGTAGGTCAGCGATCAGACGGCCGTGGTATTTACCAAAGGGCATCTGGGTGGTGACTAAGCGTTGGAGGTCTTTAGGTTGCATAAGCTTCACTGCACGATGATGGAAAGGGCTGCTATAGTCTCAAAAATGACTGCGCTGTGCATGCTGACAAAGCGTAAGATGAATATTTGGTAGGTTCAGCATCTACCTTTAATTGCTTAAGAGAGTTCAAATGATTGTAAAAGGTTTGCGTAACGGTTTAGGTCAATTGATTATTTTTGCAGACTGGCTCACGCGTCCAAAAGGACAAAAGCGTACCGCCGAAAAACAAGCTGAAGTGGATGCTGCCACGGCACACTTAGCTTTGTATCAGTTCCGAGCCTGTCCATTTTGCGTCAAAGTACGCCGTGGCATGCATGCTTTAAATCTTAAAGTTGAACTGCGTGACGCAAAAAACAACCAACAATTTCGTCAAGAGCTGGAAACCCAAGGCGGCCGCATTAAAGTCCCATGCCTGCGTATTGAAGAAGCCGGTGAAGTACGTTGGATGTATGAATCCAATGATATTATCGCCTACTTAAAAGAACGTTTTGCCTGATTTGATTTAGCTAAAAGCTAAAGTCAGAGATAAGCGGTATGTGACGTACTTCGGCATCGGTGTGAGTTCGTTGATAAACCCGTCTAGGGTTCAACTCAGACGCTACGCCCAGACTGAAGCACTCATTGAGCTTTTGCAGTGTTTGCATTGTTGCAGTCAAATAAAATGACAGCATACTTTGCCCGCGTTTTTAGCGTCCTACTGCAAACCTGCAAACCACATCACTGATCAATGAGTGCCTCGCTTATACTGCGACAAGCGTAGCCATGGATGGCGTAGCGCCCGACTTGGGGCTGGAAGCCCTGTGGAGGGAATAGCAGCATAAGCGAGGTACGGCCTACACCAATCATGCTCTATGCTTTTTACTGACTAACTGACTAACTGACTAACTGACTAACTTAGCGGCGCGCTAAGAATTGCAGCTTAAAGAATCGTCGCAAGATCAATTTGATCACTGCGCTGAATATTCTCAGTCATCGCGCGACACAGCCTTAAAAACTCCCGCATAGCATCAGTTTGATACTTATGCTTATGCCAGATAAACGTGAATTGACGGGTTAAATTAAGCTCCGGCGCTTCAATCGCCACTAAACTGCCGCGCCGAAACGCATCACGTAGCGCTAATCGTGAAATACAGCCAATCCCTAACCCAGATTCCACTGCACGTTTAATTCCCTCAGTGTGCTCAAGTTCCAAACGAATATTGGGCGTGCACTGATGGCGCAGAAAAGCCTGCTCAAATGCCCTGCGCGTTCCTGAGCCTTGCTCACGTACAATCCAAGCTTCATCCACCAACTCGCTTAAACTAGCATGCCCTTGCTGTGCCAGAGGGTGCTGTGGAGCGCAAAACACCACCAACTCATCAGCTATCCAGGGCTCAGCAATAATATTAGCGTCTTGGTAATAACCCTCAATTAAGCCTAAATCCAATTGATAACTGGCCACTTTCTGCACAATTTGCTCAGTATTATGCACATGCAAGCGCACTTTACAGCTAGGGTGCTGCTGCATAAAATGACCGATCAATAGCGTCGCTAAGTAATTGCCAATGGTCATGGTTGCGCCCACTGATAATGAGCCAAAGCCATGGTTATCGGTTAATAAATCTTGCAATGCTTGTGCTTGCTCTAATAGCGCTAAGGCACGCGGCAATAGCTCAAGACCTAAAGCATTGATAAATAAGCGCTTGCCAGCACGATCAAACAACATACAGTTGTAACTGCGTTCAAGTTCTTTGAGCGCGGTGCTGGCCGCAGATTGCGACATCGACAAGTGTTCGGCGGCTTTGGAAACGCTTTGATACTGAGCGATGCTAGTGAAAACGTGTAATTGGCGAAGGGTAAATCGCATATCGTTTTTCCTGATATGATTTATACATATTATCAATTTAACAGATTAGAGTTTTAAACCTAGACTCTATACAAACTTTTCGTGCACAGGAGTGTGTTGTGAGTAATTTGAATGTAGAGCAGGTCTTAAGTGTCCATCACTGGAATGACACCTTATTCAGCTTTAAAACCACCCGTGATCCGGGTTTACGTTTTGAAAATGGGCAGTTTGTAATGATTGGTCTTGAGGTCGAAGGTCGCCCTTTAATGCGTGCGTATTCAATTGCCAGCCCCAACTACGAAGACCACCTCGAGTTTTTCAGTATTAAAGTACCCGATGGCCCGCTAACCTCACGCTTACAGCATTTAAAAGTGGGCGATAGTATTCAAGTCAGTAAAAAGCCCACAGGCACTTTATTGCTCAGTGATTTATTGCCGGGAAAAAACCTGTATTTACTCAGTACCGGTACTGGCTTAGCGCCCTTTATCAGCGTGATTCAAGACCCTGAGACCTATGAGCGCTTTGAAAAAGTGATTTTGGTGCACGGCGTGCGTTATATTAGTGATGTGGCCTACAGTGATTTTATTACCGAAAATTTACCCGATAACGAGTATTTTGGTGAAGAGCTGCGCAATAAGTTGATTTATTATCCTACAGTGACTCGAGAGCCGTTTCGTAATCAGGGGCGCATGACAGAGTTAATGCGCAGCGGTAAGCTTTTTGCAGATATAGGTTTGCCACCGATGAACCCTGAGCATGATCGCGCGATGATTTGTGGTGGTCCAGAAATGCTGGATGACACCAGCGCGTTGCTGAATGAGTTGGGTTTTAAGGTGTCACCGCGCCTAGGTACGGCTGCTGATTATGTGATTGAGCGTGCTTTTGTTGAACGTTAGGTGCGCATTGTTTAGATTAAGCCTGAGCCACAATTAAAAATACCGCCTTGCATGGCCGCTTAGGCGGTATTTTTTATAGCGCTATTGCGTTGTACTTAACGCAGTAACTCGAAAACCTTTTTCGCCATATCAGTGGCTGCTTGTGCAGGATTGTCTCGGATGGAGGCTTCTTGCTGACCCATAAGGGTAAATAAACCATCCAGAGCCTGTTCCGTCACATAGTTTTCAATCGACGCATCTTTCGCTTCAATCACACCAAAGCTAGCTGCTTGACCGGCAAAGTTATTGTATTTCTTGGCTAAATCGGATGATTGTGTTGCTTGTTCAATCAATGGCAGAAAACGGCTGCGTAACTGCTCGCGACTGCTGCGGTCAAGGTAAGCGGTAGCCGAGTTGTTTGGACCTTTTAAGATATCTTTAGCATCGTCAAGGGTCATATTTTTAATTGCTTCCAGCAGTAAGGCTTGAGCTTCTGGAATGGCGGCTTCAGCAGCGCTATTCATGCTGTCTTCTAAGGCATTGACTTGCTTGCTTTTACCCAGCATTTTCATTGTTTGCGCAGCTTTACCGAGATTGCCCGGCAGTTCAATATGGACATCTGGATTATTACTAAAGCCGCCTGGTTTACCTAGTTGCTCAACAGCCAGTCGTGTGCTTTGTTCAAGCACAGCTTTTAAACTGTCAGCGGCTTGGCTCTGGCTGAGATCATTGAGTGATAAAGCGTAGGCTTGGGCTGCAAATAACACACCCATCAATCCAAGAAAATAGCTGCGTATACGCATAATGTTGACTCCGAGCGAGTGTTATTTAAACGGCGCTTTGCAATGCTGTTTGAGGCAACAATGCTGCCGCTTCACGATCCAATACTATGGTTAAGTTGGGATGCTGCTTCAGCGCTGAAGCGGGTAATGCTTCATCAACTGGGCTAGCAAACAACTGCGCCATAATTTCAGATTTATTAGGGCCGGTGGCGACTAAAATAATTTCTTTAGCCTCTAAAATATCTTGAATACCCATGGTAATAGCGTGGGTGGGCATTTCACTTTTGTCAGTGAAAAAGCGCGCATTATCAATGCGAGTTTGTTCAGACAGTTCGACCACGTGGGTGCGGCTGTTAAAACAGGTTTGTGGTTCATTAAAGCCAATATGACCATTAGAACCAATACCCAAGAGTTGTAAGTCTAATCCACCTTTAATTTGAATGGCCTTTGAGTAGGCTTGGCAGGCGCGTTCAATATCAGTGTTTAAGCCATTGGGCAGATGTATGTTTTGTGTTGGGATGTTGAGTCGGTTGAATAGGTTTTGGCACATATAGTAATTATAACTTTGCGGGTGTTCAGCACTTAAACCGATGTATTCATCAAGGTTAAAGGTGGTGAGTTGTGCCGTATCCAATTGTATCTGCTGCATAGCGTCAATCAGTTGCGCATAGACAGGCTCCATAGTGCTGCCAGTGGCTAAGCCTAAGACGGCAGCAGGCATTGCTTTGACTTTGTCTAAAAGGCGCTGCGCGGTGTAACGAGAGACTTGATCGACTGTGTTGAAGATTTTATACATAAATATGGCCATTAAGAAGAAAGTAGGCAGAGTGCTTAGAGATCAATTATAACTCTGTTAGCAACACTGTATATAAA
>DASRNZ010000190.1:0-2858 GCA_035647155.1 Thiopseudomonas sp. | reverse complement strand
TTGGATAAGCACTCAGAGCCTATCGGAATGACGTCCGATAGGCAGGTATCGACCCTTCATTTTAAGTGTTTCTACCCTAAGACTTATTGTCTTTTTTATCTGCGGCCGCATTAGCAAAGCGCGAAAAGAATTCCTGAACCTGGTCCATACCCTGTATGCCCATAGGCATGATGCGCTTCATAAACATTTCAGGATCGCTCATTTCATCAACATAGGTATTCATTTTTTCCTGCATCTTGGCCATCAATTCCTTTTGCATGGGTTCAACATCAGGCAGGCCCATCACTTTTCTGACTTCTTCTGGGCTCATATCTATTTCCATCGTGATTTTCATATGCATCACCTTTTATTTTAAATTCAAGCATCAGTTTCAATCTAACAGGTTTTTACGGGTTTAATGCAAACCCACACTTCAATAGAGACAATAGACCAGTACACAGCTGATGAAATACTGCTGACCAGCAACACCGCCTTGCTAGGTATGAGCTGACTGACATATTTCAGCAAATGCGCCACGGGTGAGTTGAGTTAAATCATCAGGGCTTAATTCTATTTCGAGCCCGCGACGACCCGCACTGACGTAAATCGTCGGATGATTTCTGGCTGATATATCAACCACTGTTTTCAGCAGTTTCTTTTGCCCCAGCGGACTGACGCCACCCAGTACATAACCGGTCGAACGCACAACATCAGACTTTTCAGCCATACAGGCCTTCTTAGCTCCCAGAGCCTTAGCGATCAGCTTCATACTCAGCATCGATGACACCGGAAGAACCCCGACCGCTAACTCCTTACTATCGAGCATCACCACTAAGGTTTTAAATACCCTGTCTTCAGTAACCCCCAATTTATCGGCGGCTTCAAGCCCATAGGATTCAGCCGCCTCATCATGGGTGTACTCATGTATTTTATGGCTGACTTTATTTTTCTTGGCTGCATTGATTGCGGGTGTCATGTTGATCTCTTAGGTTGAGCGTTCAATTTTAGAGCGGCTTGTACAGATTAAAAATACAACACAATGGCCTCAAGGCTACTTCACCTTGTATAACCAATCTTCAGTTAAGAATTTCTCTGCAACGAGCGCCTTAGCGCTGGCAAGTTCGTCTGACGAATAGTCCCCTGCTGCGGCTTGATGAGTTTTAGTGAAATGGTTGATAAAGGCCTCAATAATGGCCGCTCGACTTAAGCCAGTTTGACTGCGCATGGGATCAACCCGCTTCTTGGCGCTAGTCGTGCCTTTGTCGGAGAGTTTTTCCCGACCGGTACGTAACACTTGCAGCATTTTGTCGGCATCAATGTCATACGCCAAAGTTGCATGGTGCACTAAGACGCCATTACCAAAACGCTTTTGCGCCGCGCCGCCAATTTTGCCCTGCTCAGAGGCAATATCATTGAGCGGCTGATAGTGCGCCTTGATGCCCACCTCGGCTAAGGCTTCAAGCACCCAAGTGTCTAAAAACTTATAAGACTGCTCAATACTCATGCCATCCACAATGGACGTGGGCACCGTCAGCGAATAAGTAATGCAGTTGCCCGGCTCCATAAACATCGCCCCGCCGCCAGTAATGCGACGCACCACCTGCACATCATTAGCCTTGGCCGCATCCATATCCACTTCGTTTTTGACCGATTGAAAATAGCCGATCACCACCACCGAATCATCCCAATCCCAAAAG
This sequence comes from Thiopseudomonas sp., assembly GCA_035647155.1. Lineage (GTDB taxonomy): Bacteria > Pseudomonadota > Gammaproteobacteria > Pseudomonadales > Pseudomonadaceae > Denitrificimonas. The sequence goes on along the minus strand of DASRNZ010000190.1, from coordinate 1,182 downwards.
CGCAAGGTGGGTCCACGCAGGCCTTTGGCCACAGAATGAGCCATTACATCGTCTAACGCCACATGCATGACTGCGGGTAAAGTGACAGGTGGAATCAGGGTAAAGGAGTGATCAAGCCAACTGCTGGCCTTGCCCAAAGCACGGCGTACGGCAATGGCCACCGCCTCGGCAGAGAAGCCAAACATCATCACGTCAGCATCTAAGGCATCCGCCACGGCAGTGGCTAATACCTGCTGGCTCGCAGTGCTAGGCAAACCTATAAGAGCATGATTGATCAGGGTTAAAGCGGTGTCTGGCTCTAAGAAAAAGTCGCCCGAAATACTCACTTGGATTAAACAACCATCCTGTACTTCAACGTCGGCCACCACTAACTTACCACCCGGTACTTTATATTCGCCGTGCATTGCTTCACCCGTATAATTGATTTTGTATATTGAGAACTGATCTCATATTAAACTAAAAACACACGACAGCCCTACTCTGCGCTCTTTAAGAATGCGCCACAGGTGGATAAAGTAACCTCAGTTGATTTAATGTCACAGTTTGACCTTAAAAACCCACACTCGCTCTGTGCCATATGAGCCGACCCAGGACACTGCACATGTCGAATATGCCCAAAAAAGTCGCCTTCTGGTTCACCGATGATCTGCGCTTACAAGATAACCTTGCCCTCAACTGGGCCTGCAATCATTACGCATCCATCGCCTTTATTTATGTCATCAATCCCCACGATGCGGGCCCTCATAATTATCAACATAAAGCCATTGGCGCACATCGAATGCGCTTTATTTATCAGTCGTTATTCGATCTTGAGCAGCAACTAAAGACCTTAGGGCATCGGCTTATTATTTTAGAAGGCCAACCGGCCAACGCAGTGTGTCGTTTTGTTGCCGAACAAAATATTGAGGCACTGGTGTGCTCAAAACCTATAGGTTGGTATGAGCAAAAAACCTGGCAGGTCATCGAAGATCACTTGCCGCAGATACGTTGTTTGGCTATTTGGAACCACACACTATTCAAGCCTGAACAATTATCTTTAACCCAACAGAAGCTCAATAGCTTTTCCAGTTTTAGAAAGCATGTTGAGTACTATAAGTTTGCCGTGCAGCCGGTAGGTGAGCTACCCAATACGCTGCCGCAACCCATCCAAGTACCGCATGCACAAGGCTTAACCCTAGAAGA
>DASRNZ010000189.1:0-10552 GCA_035647155.1 Thiopseudomonas sp. | reverse complement strand
GAATAAAATACTAAAATGGAGATTGATGATGCAAAAACCTTTCGTTACTGCCCTTCTACTTGCTGCTACCTTGGGTTTGACTGCTTGTGATAGTGAGCCACAAGATAAACTCGACGCCGCGAAAGAATCTTTATCTGACGCCGCTCAATCTGTGCAAGAAGCCGCCCAAGAAACCAAAGAAGCTGTTGAGCAGAAAGTTGAACAACTGACTGATGATGCACCGACTAGCGAAGAAGTGATTGAAGCCGCTAATGATGCTGCTGCTCAAGCTGTAGACGCAGCAGAAGATGCTGTTGAAAGCGCTCAAAACGCAGCTGACGAAGCCGCTGATTCAGCTGCTGAAACAACTCAAGAAGCTAAAGATGATTTAGCTGAAGCAGTTGAAGACGCGAAAGAAAGCCTTAAAGAAGCAAAAGACAACGCTAAAGAAGTTGCTGAAAACCTCAAAAATGACAGCAAAGACGCTGTCGATGCAGCCAAAGCTAAGCTGCACGAAGCAACTCAGCCTGAATAATTACGGCTAGATTGTAGACATCCGCTCTACGCTGGACTCAAGCGTAGAGCGGATATTATATTGGCCTGCCAAACACCTATTTTAACTCAACCCTTGCGTACTCCCTCCGCGCTGACTGAAACACTCCCCATCACGACTTACACCAACCCAAGCCACCCCTAGACAAAACCTATACAAAGAATTTGACTTGTACAGCTTTCTCTATATTCTTGTAGGACTATTCTGCAATCGGTAAAGCTTAGCCATGACAACTGCAAATACATCAATCAAAGTGGGTATCAGCTCATGCTTGCTCGGTGAACCTGTGCGTTTCAATGGCGGTCACAAGCAATCGCATCTGTGCAAAGATGTCCTGAGTCAGTATTTCGACTATGTCCCACTCTGCCCAGAACAAGCTATTGGCTTGGGCACACCGCGTGAGCCGATCCGCTTAGTGGGTAATACACAACAACCGCGCGCAGTAGGCACAGTCAATCCCTCTATGGATGTCAGCGCTGCATTGACCGAATACGGTCAACGTAAAGCAGCCGAACTGACTGATATCTGCGGTTATATTTTGATGCAGAAATCGCCATCTTGCGGTATGCAGCGGGTTAAGGTTTATCAAGACAGTGGGCACACAGCTGAGCATGATGGTGTCGGCTTATTTGCCGCAGCATTGATGCAAGCGCAACCCAACTTACCGGTTGAAGAAGATGGTCGCCTGAATGATCCTGTGCTACGGGAAAACTTTATCACCCGCGTGTTTGCTTATGCGCAATGGCGTGAACTGTTAAGCAGCGGCCTGACTCTGAAAAAACTCTATGAGTTTCATGCGCGCTATAAATACCAATTGATGGCTAACAGTCCATCCGACTGTACCGCTCTAGGTCGTATGCTGGCTAACAGTCAGCAAGAGCAGTTCGATGTTCTAGCGGAAAACTATTTCAGCCTATTTATGTCCGCTCTGAAAAAAATCGCTAACCGCGGTACACATACCAATGTGCTGCAACATATCAGCGGCTATATAAAAGACTCACTGGATGCTGATGAAAAACGCGAGCTTCAAGCATTAATCAGCCAGTATCGCGACAGTATCGTGCCCTTGATTGTGCCTTTGACATTGCTTAAGCACCATTTCAACCGCCACCCTGACCCTTATATTGCTGAACAAGTGTATCTGCAGCCACACCCTGAAAATCTCAGCCTGCGTAATGCCATATAAATCAGTCAGTGCCGAATCAAAACTCTCGGTTCACGCCTTAACAGCATAGGATTATATAAGGCGTGAACTAGCACCAGCCACTCAACTCTGTTCGATAAAAATCAGTGATAACTAACCTTAAAGCAGCAACACTTTACCTAGATCACTGCAGTTTTTAATAGCTAAATATTATCCATAATCACCCAGGACGCCTGCATGCAGCAACTTATTTGGTTTCGTAACGATCTTCGCATTCATGACAACACTGCGCTGCACGCCGCATTACAAGCAGGCCCCACTATGGCTGTTGTTTTACTCAGCCCTGCGCAATGGCAAGAACATGATGATGCCGCTTGCAAGATGGACTTTTGGTTACGTAATTTACGTGAACTGCAGCACAGCTTAGCGACGCTGAATGTGCCTATGCTGATTCGCACCGCTGAGCAGTGGCAGCAAGCGCCTGAGGTATTAACGCAGTTGTGTCAGGAACTGGATATCAGCGCTGTGCACGTCAATACCGAGTACGGTATCCATGAAAGCCAGCGTGATATCGCCGTGGGTACAGAGCTAGTGGATCAAGGTGTTTTATTTCACAGCCACCTTGATCAAGTACTTTTTAAACCCGGTAGCGTACTGACGCAAACCGGCACTTATTTCAAGGTGTTTAGCCAGTTTAAAAAAGTCTGCTACCAACATTTATACGATTATGTACCCGAGCGTGTTGCAACGCCTCAAGCGCAAACAGCACTTGCGATGACCAGCGATGCAATACCAGACCATATAGCCGGCTTTGCAGCAATCGATGCCGAGCAACAAGCACTCTGGCCTGCTGGCGAACAAGCTGCGCAACAACGCTTAAGTACCTTTGCTGCCGAATCCATTGATGATTACTTAGATCAGCGCGACTTCCCTGCTAAGCCCGGTACCAGCCAGTTGTCGGCCTACCTAGTGGCTGGGGTGATATCGGTCCGCCAATGCCTGCACGCAGCACTGGCAGCCAATCAGGGCGAGTTTGATTCAGGCAAGCCTGGTGTAATTACTTGGATCAATGAATTACTCTGGCGTGAGTTTTATACGCATATTTTAGTCGGCTATCCAAAAGTGTCGCGTCACCGCGCCTTTAAGCCAGAAACTGAAGCCTTAGCCTGGCGTAATGCACCCAAAGATTTACTGGCATGGCAACAAGGCCGCACCGGTTTCCCCATTATTGATGCAGCGATGCGCCAGCTTTTAGCCACCGGCTGGATGCACAACCGCTTGCGCATGATCGTAGCGATGTTTCTGACCAAGAACTTATTGATTGATTGGCGCGAAGGCGAACGCTTTTTTATGCAGCACTTGGTTGATGGCTGCTTAGCGGCGAATAACGGCGGCTGGCAATGGAGCGCTTCAACCGGAACCGATTCAGTGCCCTACTTCCGCGTCTTTAACCCAGTCAGTCAATCTAAAAGATTTGACCCCAATGGCGATTTTATTCGCCACTGGATTCCTGAGCTTAAACACCTCAGTGCTAAAGAGATTCATCAACCCAAATTGCTCAGCGGGTTATTCGGCACCGAAGACTACCCAAAACCTATTGTGGATTTATCAAGCAGCCGTCTGCGCGCTATAGATGCCTTTAAAAACCTGCCGCGGGCAAATGATAGCTAAGCCCTGGCAATAAGCGCTGGTGCGCACAGAGCCATGCTGCTGCGGACATCTGGAGCACGCCGATAAGAGCGCAATATACTCGCGCGCACTGAACAAACCCTTTTAAGTCTAAACTGATGAAAGCTGTTTGCGCGCGCGGAAACGATCCAGCACACATAAAACCAAGACCACCACACTGCTGGGTAGCAGCCAGCCCATTTGCTGCTCAGCTAAAGGTAAACGGCTAAAAAACTCTGGTATCCAAGCGGAAAACCCAGCCGCAGCCAAGCCATCCACTAAACCAAACACTAAGGTCACCAGCATGGTACCGCGAAATATCAGCGCACTTGAGTTCCAGCAACGATTGAGCAAACTCAAGACCACCAGCACAATCGCCAACGGATACAAACCTGTCAGCACAGGTATTGATACTTTAATCAGTTGCTCTAAACCTTGGTTAGACACCAGCCAACTGAACAGCACAAAAAAGATCACCACATATTTATAAGCAATATTGAGCAGTCCGCTAAAAAACTCACCACAGGCCACCAGCAAACCCACTGCCGTAGTTAAACAGGCTAAAGCAATCACCAGCGCCAGCAACACATTACCCATAGGACCAAATACATGCTGCACATAGAGCGCTAAGACCTGACCGCCGTTTTGTGCTTCACTGGCAATGCCTTGACTGGTTGCACCCAGATAAAACAATGACAGATAGACTGCCGATAAACCCACTGCAGCAATCAAGCCTGCATAAATCGAATAGCGCGTAACCAAGCGCTCAGACTGCACTCCTTTACTGCGCAGCGCGCTGGCAATCACCACACCAAAGGCCAACGCACCCAGCGCATCCATGGTCAGGTAACCATGTAAAAAACCTTGTAGAAAAGCTTCCTGTTGGTAGATCGCCACTGCTTGGCCAACCTCGCCAGCAGGCACCAAAAATGCAGCACCGCCTAACACCACTAAAGCCACCAATAAAACCGGCGTGATCAGCGTACCGATGCGGTCAATAATTTTATTCGGCGTAATGGCTAAATACAGAACTAAGGCAAAGTACGCCGTTGAATAGAGTAATAAGCCCAGACTGCTATTACCAAAAAAAGGCACCACACCAATCTCATAGGACACCACCGCCGTACGCGGTGTCGCGAAGAAAGGACCAATCGCCAAATACACCGCCACGGCCAACACCGTGCCAGCAGCTTTACCCAACGGCAGCGTCAAAGCTGTTAACCCACCACCAACACGGGCTAATGCCACCACCGTCAGCAACGGCAAACCCACGCCCGTCAACAGAAAGCCCAATGCAGCCCGCCACACGGTGCTGCCTGCAGCTAAACCTGATTCAGCAGGGAAAATAATATTCCCCGCGCCTAAAAACAGTGCAAAAGTCATAAAGCCCAATGCAAATACATCACGCCCACTAAACTGGGATGATGCCGCTGTGGTGGTATTCATGGGTGCCCTTAAGCTGATATAACGAATTAAGCCGACAAGTCTAAAGCACTGGGGGTCAGGTAGAAAGGAATTAAGGGCCACGCAGCCTTTACACGCACGCTGCGTCGCGATGGCTCTAGAGATTCATATTCGACACTCTGGCTTATCGAGCACTCAAGCTCAGACACACAGCAAAGCGCCCGCGGCTTAAACCCAAGTGCCGATGCCACACTTAGCTATAGTGAATCGCTAACCAAACGGTTTGTGTATCGGGGTCTGTCCAAGCCACTTTATGTTTGCTGTGCGCAGGAATATTTAAGTAGCTTCCCGCCACCAAATGCACAGGTTTCTGATTTTCCAACTCAATTTTCGCGGCACCTGTAAGAACAATCACCCACTCATGTTCACTTTGATCATACCAACCTGTTGCTGGTGAAGAATGACCTTGAGAGATGATGCGTTCTATCTTTATATTTTTCCCAGTGGCGATCGTCTCAAATATTTCATCACTTATCTCATTGGGTAACGATGCAAATATATTGCTAGTGGCTTGGCTCATACGTTTCTCACAAAACCCAAACAAAGGCTATTAGTGCCCCATTTTTTGGCGCTGCAAAGACTGCTGTGCCGAGAACTCTTCAGGTGATATTGCACCATCACTATTGCTATCAATATCAGCGAATGAAGGCGCATTGGCCAGCCCTTGCATTTGATGACCTTGCTGCGCGCGAGCACTGATTCGTGCTGTACGGGCTTCAATAAACTCGTCTTCGCTGATCTTGCCATCACCGTTTAGATCAAAGTCAGCAAAGGTCGGCATCGCGCCATGCCCTGAACCAACCGCCCGCATGCCGCGCTCATTATTAGCACGATCTTTCATGCGCTTGTGTTGTTCTACACGAATTTGCTCACGCTCCTCATCGGTTTTAGCAGCGCTTATTTTAGCACGCTGCTCAGCACGCTCTTCAGCTGTCATAAAGCGATTGCCATCGTTTTGCTGTTGCTGGGTGCTTTGAGACTTCTCTTGGGCTGACACTTGATCAGCAGCCACTGCATAGCCAGCAGACAATGTTAATGCACTGAGCAAAGCGGGTAGCGCTAATATTTTGAATGTATTCATGATTAATGTACGTCCTCTATATGATCACCTAATTGTAGATGATAACCATTCCATAGTCACAATAGCTTTGCTATGCGTTCTAAATAGACACTTAACTTACATTTACCTAGCTAAATATATTGATTAGCTTATTATGCGCAGCCCCAAATATTTCAATCAAAACAATTAGGCCCATATGTCTGCTAACGCACTCTATACCGACCTTTCCGGCTATTACGATTTAATGTGCGCGGATATCGATTACCGCGCGCAAAGCCACTCCATTCGCAGACTACACCAGATTTTCGGTAACGGCGGACAGACGCATCTTGATTTAGCCTGCGGCACCGGTCCACATATACGTCACTTTATTGATTTTGGTTATCAAAGTAACGGGCTTGATATTAATCAGCCGATGCTCGATATCGCACAAACCCGCTGCCCTGAAGCTCAGTTTTCCTTACAAGACATGAGCGATTTCAAGGTCGATGAGCCCTTAGATTTAATCACCTGTTTCTTGTATTCCATCCATTACAGCGATGGTATTGAAAAACTCAAGGACTGCATCGCCAGCGTACATCGCGCCTTAAAAACGGATGGTGTTTTCTGCTTTAACGTGGTTGATAAGAATAAAATCGACAACAGCTTATGTGTCAGCCATACAGCTCAACAAGAAAACGATATATTCAGGTTCAGCTCAGGCTGGAATTACTGCGGCAACGGCGAGAAGAAGTCACTCAAAGTCAGCATTGAAAAAACCACAGCTGCAGACACGCAAATCTGGCACGACGAACACCCTATGGTGGCTTTCAGCTTTAATGAGCTAATAGATACGTTAAAGCCTTACTTTGAAGTTCATGTATTTGAGCATGACTACGAGAAAATCACTCCTTGGGATCAGACCTCAGGCAATGCTATTTTCACCTGCGTGAAGATTTAGAATCTAGGCAAGATGACTTATTGGATCCCCTCTAGATGTTTGGAGTCTTTTGCGCAAGGCTGATAATAACGTTAGACGAGCAGTCTGTTCCACTTTAGTGTTCAGACTGTGCAATCAGTACCGCTAGATATTCAAAGCCATCGGTGATGTCGAAGAAAAAGTGTCGTATGAGAGTCCACTCTTCCTCTTCCGGCTCCTTGACTGCATACACCAACTCATCAATTGTGCGCCCATTCACCTGCCTAACGCCTTGGCTTTTAAGCTCATAATCTTGACCTTCCATCAAAGCCTGAGCAATAACGTACTCAATGGACACATAGTCGATCTTCTCAGTGATGATGAGTGGATCATCACGCTCTGCACTGCCTGTTGCTACCGGAAAATCGTCTCCGAATATTTCACGTAAAAAGCTTGTGAGTGGTTTCATATGTTTCCTTACTATTTAACACCTGCGTCACAGGTGGAGGAAAGCGCAGATTTTGGATCATAAAAACTTTACTGACTCCAATATAAGCCACAAGGTGACACATACTCAATACTATTTATATAGCACTTTCTGTCAGGTAATTTACAGGCCCGGTATGGCCAGTGGTACCGGCTGTTGGCGATAGAACTGACACAGTAGCCTATACACCTCAGGCATATGCTCTTTCATATGCTTAGGCGCCTCAAAAAAAGCTTCACTGCACACGGCAAAAAACTCTGCTGGACTGGTCAAACCGTACACATTGATCGGCAAAGGACGGTCTTCTTGTAAGTCATTTTGCAAACGCTGCCACGCGGCAGTAAAAATACCGCGCCATTCACCCGAGCGCATATCGGGGTGCATGGGTGGTGCTCCATTGGCACCATCGCGCAGCATATCGAGTTTGTGCGCTACCTCATGAATCACCACATTACTGGCTTTACCGTCACTGGCATGCGCCCCTGTGTTACTCACCGCTTGCCACGATAAAATTACAGGACCACGAAACCACGCTTCGCCACTCAAGCCGGGGCCTTTAGCATGCACCACTCCATCAGCTGTTCGATAAGAGCGATTGGGCACAAAACCACCTTCATAAATAATGATGGTGTACCAACTGTCGTACCAATCTAAACCAAGGTGCAAAATAGGCACACAAGCCATGGTGGCAATCTTTATGCACATAGCATCAGTAAACTCAAAACCAGCGCCGGAGGTGAAGGTTTTACGAGCAAGAAAACGAAACGTCATATGACGCAGTGCATCACGCTCAGCGCCTTGATAGCGCCGCATCACCGGCCAGTCAGCTATGGCTAATTCCCATTGCTGCGCGGTCAAGCCCATCTTTTTAACGCGCCTGTTATCGCGCCAGTTGCGCAATCGCTTAAACATAGTTCACTCGCACCCTATAGAACACTGATCGGGTGAACTATATAGCAACTGCTTTTTAATATTCGATCAAACTAGCAGGCCACTTCTGTGTGCGGGCCACACCCGTCCTCAACATCAGTAACCTGAAAACTCCTCTGTACGGATATTATCGACCTCGACACCCGCTTTCATCAGCATTTCCAGCATGGCATTCACCATAGCTAGCGGGCCAACGAGGTAGTAGATAGGCACAGTCAAGTCATCAATATATCTCAACAACATATCTTTATTGATAAATCCGGTCTCGCCATCCCACTCGCGGCTGGATTTATCCATCTGCGTCATCGTACCGACAAAAGTGTAATTCGGATTTGTTTTCTGAGCATCCATCAACTCATCCAAGAACACCGCATCTTCAGGCCTTTTATTGGAATCGAACAGGAAAATCTTATGCGCAAGTGTGTCGTGTGCCGCTTGCAGAATAATACTTCGCGCCGGCGTCAGTCCGATGCCGCCGGTAAGAAAAACAGCCGGAACACTTTCATTATTGTGCAGCGTAAACGAGCCGTGCGGCGCGTCCAGTGTCAGCTCTGTACCCATTGGCATGGTTTTTAATACGCGCTTAAACGCGGTATCACGCATGCGGGTGGCAAACATTAACCTATCTTCATACGGCGCATTCGCCAGAGTAAAGGTGCGGATATTGCCCTCGGCATCCGTTTCAGCAGGGGCAATCAAAGTGAGATCAGCGTATTGGCCCGCTTTATGGGTAAACCCTTGTGGCTTTTCAAAATAGAACGCCATGGTGCCATCAGCGATTTCTTGCCTGCTTTCTAACTTAACTGTATAGACGGGCATGATCAAATCCTCTTTGTTCGTGGTGTCATTATGGATTGCGAAGCGCAACGAACATTGAGCCAAGCCAGCTGATAGAACCAGCCTGAACGCCTTGCAAGCCACTGCGTGATATTAACCTGCGAAGACATCCAACCCGCCTGCATCAACAACGTTGACTGAGCGAGCTGACCTTCTCTCAGGTTTCCTTTTTCACTTAAGTATAGAAGTACTGCAATTGCAGGATAAACTCAAGAAGAGAGATATGCTGTGCAGCTTAAAAACCACTTTCTTGATCAATATCAAACAGCATAAAACAGTCTGCCGTGAAAACTCTCGAATCCGTCAGATACAGCTATGAACGCCTTCAAGCGGATGCGAGCTGAATGCCCTGCCCTATAAAACCGCGTCGTGTTTAGGTAGTCTTCTGTTCAACGTATAGGGAGCACGTTTTCATAATGCTCTTAATAAAAACAGTTAAAAACCAAGGGAGATTTTAAAGTGGCAGACGATCTGTATCAAAAAGGTATCTATAAAATCCAAGAACTGACCGCATCACCAGATGACAACCCAACAGGTGAAATGGATATCGGTGAAGCATTTAAAGATATCGCGCCAGATTTAACTAAATACGTCGTGGAATTTGCTTTCGGCGAAATCTATTCGCGCCCAGGACTGGATAACAAACAAAAAGTGCTGACGACAATTACCGCGCTGGTTGCCCAAGGCAGACCACAAGTCGGCATGCATATTAAGACAGGACTAAAAGTTGGCCTAACACCAGAAGAGATTGTCGGCTGCATTATGCACCTGATCCCTTACACAGGGTTCCCAAGTGTTTTGAATGCTTTAACCGTGGCTAAAGATATCTTCAAAGAACTTGATCTAACAGTTGATACATCCGCTTTTACATAAAAGAACACAGCGCAGCGCTTCTGTGCTGCGCTTTTATGCTTGGCTTATATGAGCCAAGCAAGCTAACTCCTTGCGCTAAGCGTCCTTAGAAAATCTAGCCAAATCCCTGACGACTTTTAGGTCTTCAGGAATTTTTAGCACATGCTCCGCTCTAGAAAGTGCCAAGCGCGAATGGTGTAGCGCTGCATCGCGCATCGCAAGATTTCCGATCGATACCAATGACTCAAGTGCCTTTTGTAGCCGACCGGCTACTTCTATTGCGCCAGCGCCGTCACGAGCAATTGCGGTAAAGGCATCATCAAACATATCCCGTATCGCTATCTCAGGCACCTCAACACGATCATTATCAGGTTCTTGCGCATCACCCTCTTCAAGCGGTTCGCACCACAGCGCAAATAATCTAACAAAAACGCCAGTAATATAGATGGCCGTACCTGGATCGTTTACTGCCGGCGATAAGGCGCGTCCAGCAATCTCAGAAAGAACAATCAAGCCAAAACGTGGATCTTCCTCAAATTTTCTATCATCGCCAATAAAAAAAGCCTTGGCAATTTGACTGATATCAATATCTTCTACAACACCCGAATCGGGGGTGATAAAGGCCAGTGCCCGACTTGGAGCGGAAAACGTGCCAGGCAAAGCAGTCAAAGTGATGCGTA
>DASRNZ010000188.1:0-7882 GCA_035647155.1 Thiopseudomonas sp. | reverse complement strand
GCTCCTGCGAACTGAACCAACTGATGTACAGTAAAGCGTTCGCACGATTGATTATCAGATCGGTTTTTTACTGTGATGATAGTATCGCGCCCTGAAATACAGAAAAATAGCTGAATAAACTATGGCTACTCAATTAAAGCTATAATAAAGGTTAAATGAGCTTGGTGGGCGATGGTCATAATTAATTATCATACATAACCAGCCTAAAGTAACCAGGTTCCCGTTTGGTCTTAATTGTAAAACGGCTTTTTTGTGACCATGGAGGGCAGAGGTCATGGCATCTGCCCCTAGGGACCATTTAAAAATGACCTCTGCTTTTTAGAGGTCTGCGGAATGGTCTCAATTTAGAAAAAATCAGCGGCTGTAATAGGCTGATTTTAAAGGGAAATGGCGCACCCGACAGGAGTCGAACCTGTGGCCTTTCCCTTCGGAGGGCAGTACTCTATCCAGCTGAGCTACGGGTATAGCGCGCAGTAAACACAACTATGAATATCGCTGTAAGTAATGATTTTTGTCATGCTTTCCGATCACCTAAGGGTATGGTGATTATTGCCAGCCAAAGCGTCGGATGTAGTAGCGTTTCATCAGCGATGTCAAAACAGCGTAGCCGACTACAATCGCGAACAGCCAAATAAAATAGCTCCACGGCAGCGCCTGCATCTTGAAGTAGCTGGCCAGCGGACCCATAGGTATAAAAATACCCACCGCCATAATCACTAGCGTCGTTGCGAGTAAGGGTGTCGCCGCGTGACTTTCAATAAAAGCTATCTTCGGGGTGCGGATGATATGCACGATTAACGTCTGCGTGAGCAAGCCAACGACAAACCAGCCTGAATGGAATAATGCTTGGTTTTCGACCGTATTCGCCATAAACACATACCACATCACTGCGAAAGTGATAATGTCGAAAATAGAGCTAAGCGGCCCAAAAAACAGCATAAAACGGCCAATATCACCGGCATTCCATGGCAGAGGTTGACTGACCATTTCGTCGTCAACGTTATCAAAGGGGATGGCAATCTGGGAAATATCATAGAGTAGATTTTGCGTCAGCAACTGCAATGGCAGCATCGGCAAGAACGGCAGAAACACACTGGCAATCACGACGGAAAACACATTGCCGAAGTTGGAACTGACCGTCATACGGATATATTTAAGCATGTTGTTAAAGGTTTTGCGGCCTTCGATAACCCCATCCTTAAGCACCATCAAGCTGCGCTCTAGCAGGATAATATCCGCCGCTTCTTTGGCTATATACACCGCACCATCCACCGAGATGCCGATATCAGCGGCGCGCAACGCAGGAGCATCGTTGATGCCATCCCCCATAAAGCCAACCACATGACCTTGCTCACGCAGACTGCGCACGATGCGCTCCTTGTTCAGCGGTGAGAGACGGGCAAAAATAGTGTTGTTTTGTACTGCCGTGGCCAAGGCATGTTCATCCATCGCATCAATTTGGGTGCCAAGTACCACACCAGCCACCGCCAATCCCACTTGGCGCGCAATCTCAACCGTCACCAGTTCGTTGTCACCGGTCAGCACTTTAACGGTAATCCCATTAGCAGCTAGCGCTTCAAGCGCCGGTGCTGTCGACTCCTTGGGTGGGTCTAGAAAGGCAATATAACCAATCAGCGTCAAACCTGATTCATCGGCTACTGAGTACAGGGTTTGCTCCGCTGGCATCTCTTTCATCGCTACGGCGATGACGCGTAAACCACTTTGATTGAGCTCACGCAGCACCTTTTTAAAGCGCATCAGTCGGCTCTCATCGAGCGGATAGACTTGGCCGTCGTATTGCACGTGAGTGCACACCTCGAACATTTCTTCCGCTGCACCTTTGCTAATTAACTCATGGTGCTCCTCACGCTCGGAGACGACCACTGACATACGACGACGGCAAAAATCAAACGGGATCTCGTCAATTTTTCTGTAGTTGTGCGCCACGTTTAACTGGGCTTCCAATTCGACATGATCGAGGACGGCGCGGTCGAGTAGATTTTTCAGACCAGTCTGAAAATAGCTGTTGAGGTAAGCAAGACTGAGCACCTCATCGGATTGCTTACCGGTGACATCGATATGACGCGCCAGCGCAATCTTATCTTGAGTGAGGGTGCCGGTCTTGTCGGTACACAACACGTCCATTGCGCCAAAACTCTGGATTGCATCCAAGTGTTTAACGATCACATGTTGGCGTGACAGCACCACGGCTCCACGCGCTAAGGTTGTCGTCACTATCATGGGTAGCATTTCTGGTGTCAGTCCGACCGCAACCGACAGTGCAAAGAGTAACGCCTCCGACCAGTCACCTTTGGTGAAGCCGTTAATAAATAACACCAGCGGCACCATAAACAAGGCAAAGCGAATCAGTAGCCAGCTCACCTTGTTAATACCCAGCTGAAACGCATTGATGTCATCGGCAGTTACGACGCGAGTGACCCGTGTGGCCACAGTGCCAAAGTAAGTGCTGTTACCGGTGGCCAGTACCACCGCACTGGCCGTACCTGAGATCACGTTGGTCCCCATAAACACCAAGTTATCCATCTGCAGCGCAGCATCAGATGTTGTGTTTGAGGCAACAAACTTCTCCACGGGCAGCGATTCGCCGGTCATCGCTGACTGACTTAGAAACAGGTCGGTTGCCGTCATTAGGCGGCAATCTGCCGGAATCATATCGCCGGCCGACAAGTGTACAATATCTCCAGGAACAAGTTCTTTGATCGGAATTTCAATGGTACCGTCAAGTGGATGATAATCTTCCGGCTGGGTTACGTCATCGCTGCAGCGACGCACACTGATGGTGTTGCTGACCAGTTCTTTCAGTGCGCGGGCAGCCAGATTGGAACGGTGCTCTTGGAAAAAACGAATCAAGGTCGCGAGTACGACCATCACGCTGATAACGCTAGCGCCTTGTATATCTTTGGTAAAAAGTGACACTGCAGCGAGTAAGGTCAGCAGCAAGCTAAAGGGGTTGTTATAGCTCAGCCACAGATGCCGCCACCAGTGGATGGCATGTTCTTGTTCAATCTGATTCAAGCCATACTGCCCGCGCCGCGTCAGCACTTGTGCTGCACTGAGGCCTTGCTCGGAGGTGCCCAGTTCTGTCAACAACTCCGGCAGTTCAGCACGCGCCTGATTCACCAGCTTGCTATTTAGCACGTCTGACTGGGCGTTATTACGCTGACTGTCTGGTAGCAATTCAAGAGTAGTTCGACTACGCAGTAGATGCCTGCTATGGCGAGCAGCCAGATAACGGTCAAAGTATTGCTTGAAACAATTCATGATGGCCTACTCCGTAGTCAAACAACCATACACCTAAACATGCATTCTTATATTCAATCATTGAGCCTGTTTGACTTAGCTCTTTTATCAATACAGCTGAGTTTCAACGGGTACTTTTATCTTCGAAAACCATTTTTCCATGCATTTGACTGGTCAGCGCCTCGATCCGACCACTCATCTCTTTTACTGATTCTGTAAGGTAGGTGTTTTGCTCCAGCAAGGTCATGATGGCAATATTTTGCTCGACGGTCAGATCAATCCTTATTTGCGCAGCATTGGCGAGCTCTTCACGGTGCCTGGCATCCGCCTCAGCATGTGCCTTATCACGATCTGCTTGACGGGTTTGCGCCAACAGAATGAGTGGCGCTGCATAAGCGGCCTGCAAACTAAAGGCTAAATTAAGCAGGATAAAAGGATACACATCAAAATGAGCTGCCCCAGAAGCATTGAGGGCAATCCAAGCAATCACAATAACCGTCTGCGCGATCAGAAAAACCGGTGTGCCAAAGAACCGCGCAAACGCTTCTGCTTTGAGTGCAAACCAGTCGTTGCCAAACACCCGTCCTATATGAGGATGGGGCAGATGAAAGTGAATATGAGACTTTTTTTGCTGCACTGGTTGAGAGCTATCTGTTGGAATATCTGGCATACATGAATGTCCTCTGCGCAATTAAATCCATTTGCTCTGGCTTGGCTTAAGATAGAGAAAAATACGGTCTTATGACTATAGGTGTTCCAGCTTAATCTAAAAACCTCTGTAGTAAAGTGTTCACTGTCTGTGCATCGGTGATTGGTGCTGCGTGACCTGCACCGGCAATAACTATGAGGCGGCCATTTGCTAACCCTCGAGCCAGCTCTGTCGAGTGCTCCTCAGTAATCATATCTTGCTCGCCTGCGACTATCAGTGTTGGAGTTTGGATCACTTGCAAATCCTCGAGCTCGAAGCGTGGCTCGGTTACCCACAATTGCGTGATGCCCGCTTCTAATTCGCCCCACTCCTTGCCAGCGCCAGACCAGCATTTTTTTAGCCACTGCCGTAGACCGGTTGCATTGATTGTTTCCGTCGCGTCTTCCGCCAAGCCGGATGGATGAAAGTTAGCGCTGATGGCCACTATTTTGCGAACGCGCTGCGGCTGCTGATGCGCCAGAATTAAGGCAATAATACCGCCGTCACTCCAGCCGACAATATCAGTTTGGCGAATATTCAAATGGTCCAGCACCTGCAACACATCGTCGGCAAATAATGCGTAGCTCAGCGGTTTACCACCGAGGGTGGACTGACCATGCCCGCGGGTATCGACCAGAATGACTTGGCGCCCAGCCTTGATTAGAAAAGGAATTTGTGAAAACCAACTCAGGCGATTACTGAGGCCGCCATGCAGCAACAGCACCGGCGCTCCTGTACCGTACACAACATAGAAAATGCGTGCGCCATGCAGATGAATTTCACCTGATCGCCGAGGTGTGGATGCTGTTGTTTTCCAAGCCAAATAATAGGCAAAGTTTTTCAATATCAACCAGAGCCGAGTCATAATTTGCTGACACAACAAAATGCAGCGCGGTTGAATCGATATAACGCAACAGACTTGCACATAATCAATGACCTGAGCCGTTATTTACCGAACATCTGGCGATAGCCTCCGGAAATCAGCGCCGACACATCAACCAGAATCGATAGCAGCGATGCCCTGCGCGGATACGCCAGATAGATACTACGCCAGTGTGGATTAAACTTGTTTTTATAATCGTGCAAACCTTTGAAATTGTAGAAACGATTGCCGTATTGATAAATCAGACGGATGAGTCGTTCTTCACGCCTTGACCAGACTGTTTCCCCCACGCCGGCCAGCGGGGCCACACCTAAATCGAACCATTGATAACCGGCCTGTGCAGCATGTTGAATCAGATTGACAAACAGGAAGTCCATCGTGCCATTGGGGGTGTCGGGCAGATAGCGCATCAGATCGATTCTGAACTCTTCCCTATGGGTAAAATCGGGAGTGACACTGGCAAAGGCGACTATTTTCGCGTTGTGTTTAATCAAGGCAAAACTGCTGCAATGCGCGAGAAAATCACGCTCAAAACGCCCCAATGAAAAGCCCTTCTCTGCACCCTGCTGATCCTTCAGCCAAGCTGTGGAGACGGCTTGCAGTTCTTGCCATATGTTTTCTTCCAGCGGCAAGCTGGCTATTTCAAAGGATAAGCCTGTCCGCGCCCCATGATTGAGTGCACTGCGCCATTTCTGGCCTTTGCTACCGAGCAAGCTAAAATTCTTCAGTTCTAAACTGGCGGTTTCACCCAGTTTTAGTAAGACAAATCCGGCATCTAAATAATGGTGCACATTCGCTTCATCCACCTGATAAAACACCGCGGTGCGATTGTAAGTGTCCGCCAGCTGACGGAATTCATGAATAGCATCGGCCAAGTCGGCACTGGTTGCTGCCGCAGGATCACCCAGCGCAATCAGATGATTACCTTTATGTCCGTACTGAATCAGGGCGGTTTTGTTCTGATTGAAAAATAACGATTTATCACCAAGGTCAGTCAGGTACGAATAACCGGTGTTGGCCACCTCCTGATAAAAACGCTGGGCTTGGCGTAGCGCCTCTTGATCCGGCCGTTGCATACTGGCAGGCAACGGCATGGAAAACCATGTCCAGCCCAGCCAGCCCAGGAAAGTCAGCAGCATAACAACCAGCACTCTGACATAGCGCTCGGCAGCGGCTGTGTGTCGCCATTGCCCTAGCTTTTCTGTGAAATAACTTGTGCCGTATAACGCCTCACCGAGTAGAGCAATCACTGCTAACGCGCTGATGCCGGCCAAAAGCCAATGCAGACTGCGCCGACTGCTCAGTGAATAACCTTGGCGTTGGAAAGCCGCTCGGTTGCTGCGCAAGAGCAGCGATACGACCAGCAGCACCACGACTTCCTCATAGTCCAGCCCTTTCAGCAAGCTGACCACGATGCCCAGCAGTAAGACAATCTGGGTGATGTAATAAGCACCACGCTGACCGGCGCTAATACCTCTGGCCAGCCCCAGTAATAAGGTACCTGCGATCACACTGGATAGATGAAAGCCCTCGCGGGCCAATGAGGGGATGTACTGCTCCAGCAGGTCTAGCCGCGTTGATACGCTTGGAAAAATAGCGGATAACAGCAGCACTAGACCCGCAGCAAAGGTCAGGTACGCCAGCACCTGAGTACTGACCTGGCCGATAAAATGCAGCGGAATCTGCGCAAACTTTAATACAGGGTGGGCCTGGAAACGCAGCATCAGCTCATCAAGGTTGCCGCCTTCTTTGACCAGCGGAAAACTGGCCAGCAGATGGATGCCTAACAGAAAGGGGACGAAATAATAGACGATCCGATAGAGCAATAAAGCCGCTAATACCGATGCGGGGCTGTCGGCCACTCCGATGAGCAAGACTAATAGAGTGCTTTCAAAAACACCCAGCCCACCCGGTATCATGCTCATCCAACCGAGGGTCGCAGCGATGGTGAATGCCGCGATGAAGGCGCCAAATGGCAATGAAACTCCAACCAGCTTGAAGCACAGCAGCAGTAATCCCACGATCGCCAGCCAGTCCAGCAGCGAGACCAGTAATAAACTCAGTCGTTGTGGAATGTTCAGGGCTGGCGTATCAGTCAATAAACGGCGATGCAGCGCACTACTACCAGTCATCAGTAAAAAAACCAGCCAATACAGGCTGACCACCCCCAGGATCGACAGGCTGAGCCACAGAGGGATGGCTAATTTGCTCAGTAGCTCGCGATGAAAAATCAGCACATAGTTGGACAGCAACGATAAGCCGACGGGCATACAGAGTAATACCAAGCCTGAATACGAGACGGCTTCGCGCTTGGCCACCCCGGCATTATGCAGTGCAAGATAGCGTATGCCCGCGCCTGTCATGCCTGCCAGACCCGCAACATTGTTTAATATATTAGCTAACCAAGCATATTTAACGACATAGCCGATCTTCAGGCCAAACTTCAACCAATATTGCAATAACAGGTCGTACAACACAGTAGAACCTGTGACCAGCAAACCTACGGCGATCAAGAATAAAGTATTGGGCAAGCTGAGTTGTTTAAAGGTGAGGTGTACAGCCGCCATATCAATCTGTTTGAACTGGCTGGACAGCGCCATACATGCCAATAGCAGTGCAATAACAGGAACGAGCCAGCGTAGCCAAGGTATCAGAGGTTTGAGGGGTAACCGAAATCTGGACGATATAGGCATATCTGTTGTCCCATATGTGCTGAGCAAACATTCTCGGCATGAAAAAGTGCAGTAATTAACAATAACATTAGCCTAGTTGTGTCGCTTTAAATACCTTCGTAAATAGGTTGGCATTTTTACCAGTTTGCGCGAAATGCCCCGTACTTTTAGTGCGGGGATGGATAGCGCGGGAAGCGCAGCTTCCCCTTGGGTTTAATGTGTAGCACTGGTATTATATGGCTATGTTGGCATCCTCTGTTGGTTTGCGTTTATTGCGATACTAAGCCATACCTTCTCAGACAGTTCTTCCGTTTCAAAAAGCCTCATCCATGCAAGATAATTAGGTAGATACGCCGTTGCGACACCATGAAACCGGAC